>DASWKS010000020.1:0-3891 GCA_036396495.1 Gemmatimonadales bacterium | reverse complement strand
CGATTCGATCAGATTGCGAAGCTGGCGTACGTTGCCGGGCCAGGGCGCCGACACCAGCCGCTGCAGGGCCTCGGCGCTCAGGCCGGGGAACTTCCGGTCGTGCTGGGTGGTGAACTCACGGATGAATTTCCGCACCAGCAGCGGAATGTCTTCCCGCCGCTCCCGGAGCGGCGGGAGATAGATGTTGAGGACATTCAGCCGGTAGTAAAGATCCTCGCGGAACTCGCCCAGCGCCACCTGGTCCTTCAGGGTGCGGTTGGTGGCGGCGATGACCCGCACATCCACCTTGATGGGCGAGACCCCGCCCACCCGGAAGAAGGTGCGGTTCTCCAGCACCCGGAGCAGCTTCACCTGGGTGGCCGGATTCATCTCCCCGATCTCGTCGAGGAAGATGGTGCCGGTGTCGGCCAGCTCGAATCGTCCCAGCCGCCGCTCCGCGGCGCCGGTGAAGGACCCCTTCTCGTGCCCGAACAGTTCCGACTCGAGCAGGGTCTCGGGCAGCGCCGCGCAATTCACCGTGATGAACGGCTGCCCCCGCCGGGGCGAGAGATCGTGGATCGCCTTGGCCACCAGCTCCTTGCCGGTGCCGGACTCGCCCTGGATCAGGACCGTGCTCGAGACCGGCGCCATCTGCTCGATCTTGACCAGCACCTCGTGCACCGCGGAGCTCTGCCCGAAGATCCCGGTGTGGCGCTGCAGCCGGTGTCGCTCCAGCAGCCGGCGGGCGGTGAGCACCACCTCGTCCGGCCGGACCGGCTTCTTCATGGTCTCGCTGACGCCCAGCCGAGCGACCCGCTCGCTGCGCTGCTGCTCGGTGGGCTCCAGCAGAGCCAGCGTGAAGATCTCCTGGTCGCGGGCCAGGGCGATGAGTTGCTGGCTGGGTTGCTCGTGCGCACCGCCGGTGAGGATCAGCAGCTCGGGCCGGGCCCGGCGCAGCGCGGCGCGGGGATCGTCCATGGCCGAGACCATCGCGGTGGTGAGCCCGTCGGCTTCGAGCGCGGCGTTGAGCGGCACCGCAGTCTCGAGATCGTCCATGGTGAGGATGATCTGATCGGTCATGGGCGGACCGACAGACCGACTGACCGACCGACCGACTGGTCACTCATGACTGGTCCTCTCGCCGCGAACCAGATCCACCGCGTGGTCGATCCACTGCTCCATCACCTCGAGTCCGTCCTTCACCCCGCCGGGACTGCCGGGGAGATTGATGATGAGGGTGCGGCCCCGCACGCCGGCGACGCCGCGGGAGAGGGCGGCCCGGGGGAACCGGGGGTAGACCGTCACGCGCAACGCCTCGGCGATGCCGGGCGCCTCCCGCTCGAGGGCCGCCCGGGTCGCTTCCGGAGTCACGTCCCGGGGGGTGAGGCCGGTGCCGCCGGTGGTGAGGATCAGGTCCACCGTCCCCGAATCGGCCCAGATCACCAGCTTCCGCACGATCTCCGGCGCTTCGTCCGGCACCAGGTCCCGGGTCGCCACCGCGTCACCGCGCGCGGCGGCCCAGGCCGCGATGGCGTCGCCGCTCTTATCCGCCCGCTCACCGCGGTGGCCGGCGTCGCTGATGGTGAGGATGGCAGTGCGCATATTAGGCGGTTAAGGCGGTTAAGGCGGTTAAGGCGGTCAGGGCGGTTAAGGCCGGAAAGGTGAAGTTCATAACCGCCCTAACCGCCTAACCGCCTAACCGCCCTATCCGCCCTAACCGTCCTTCCTCGCGCTTCCCCCGGTATAGAACGGCTTCTTCACCACCACCGCGGCCACCCGCTGCCCCCGGCAGTCGACCTGGAACCGGGTTCCGGTCTTGGCCGATGCGGGCGGCAGGTAGGTGGTTCCGATGGCCTCGCCTAACGTGGGGCTCTGGCCGCCGCTCCGCACGATGTCGACCTGTTTTCCGTCCAGCCAGACCGGGTATCCATGCCGGGGAATGCCGCGCTCGGTCAGCTGGAATCCCACCAGCTTGCGAGTGACGCCCCGGAGCTTCTGGGTCTTGAGCGCTTCCAGGCCGGTGAAGGGGGCGCCCTTGTCGAGCTTCACAATCCAGCCCAGACCGGCCTCGAGCGGCGTGATGGTGTCGTCGATGTCGTTGCCGTACAGGGCGTAGCCGACCTCGAGCCGGAGCGAGTCGCGCGCCCCCAGGCCGATGGGCCGGGCCCCGGCCCGGGTGACGGCTTCCCACAGCAGGGCGGTGTCGCGCCCGCGGCAGTAGAGCTCGAAGCCATCTTCCCCGGTGTAGCCGGTGCGCGAGATGAAGCAGCCGACCTCGCCGATCGACCCGCTGGCGTGATGGTAGTAGCCGATGGCCTGAAGATCGAGGCCGGCGAGCGGCTGGAGCAGCGCCTCGGCCCGGGGGCCCTGCACCGCCAGCAGGCCGATGTCGTCCGAGATGTCGCGCAGCCGCACGTTGGCGCCCTTCTTCTGCTCCACGATGTGGTCCCAGGCGGCCTGCCGGTTGGACGCGTTCACCACCAGCATGATCTTGTCGTCGAAGCGATAGATGGTGCAGTCGTCGACGAAGGTGCCTTCGTCCGAGAGGATGGCGGAGTATTGCACCTGGCCGGTCTTGATCACGCTGACGTCGTTGCAGGTGACCCGGTTGACGAAGGCATTGCGGTCCGGGCCGGTCACCTCGAACTCGCCCATGTGGGAGACGTCGAAGATCCCCACATCGGTCCGCACCGCCTGATGCTCGGCCATGATGCCGCCGGGATACTGCACCGGCATTTCGTATCCCGCGAACGGCACCATCTTGGCGCCCAGGGCGACGTGGGCGGCATGGATCGGGGTGTGCTTCAGGGCTTCCGTCATTGGAGTCTCACGGCATCGTCGCCCATGAGAGCGGCGAGCAATGCCTTTTGAATGTGCAGCCGGTTCTCGGCTTCGTCCCACACCCGCGATTGGGGCCCCTCGAGCACGGCCTCGCTCACTTCTTCCCCCCGGTGGGCCGGAAGACAATGGAGAAAGATGGCCTGGTCTGCGGCGCGGGCCATGAGCGACTGGTCCACCACGTAACCGGCGAAGGCCTGGCGCCGGGCCTCGGCTTCTTCCTCCTGCCCCATCGAGGCCCACACGTCGGTGGTGAGCACCTGGGCGCCCTCGGCCGCTCGAGCCGGCTCGCGCACCACCTCGATCTTCGCCTTGCCCTGGTTGCGTTGCAGGATGGCGGGATCGGGCTGGTAACCGGCCGGGCAGGCCAGGCGCAGCTCGAAGCCGAGCAGGCCGGCGGCGTTGATCCAGCTGTTGGCCATGTTGTTGCCGTCCCCGATCCACGCCACGGTCAGGCCTTCCCAGCCTCCCAGGCTCTCCTTCACCGTGAGCAGATCGGCCAGGACCTGGCAGGGATGCAGCCGATCGGTGAGACCGTTGATCACCGGGACCGTGGCGAAGCGGGCCAGCTCTTCCACGTCGGCGTGGTCGAAGGTGCGGATCATGATGCCGTCGACGTAGCGCGACAGCACCCGGGCCGTGTCCCGGATCGGTTCGCCCCGACCCAGCTGGATATCGCGGGACGAGAGGAACAGCGCGTGACCGCCCAGCTGAAAGGTCCCCACCTCGAAAGAGACCCGGGTACGGGTGGAGCTTTTGGCGAACACCATGCCGAGGGTCTTGCCCGCCAGCGGGCGATCGCGGTAGCGGCCCGCTTTCATGTCGAGCGCCAGGGCCATGAGCCGGTGGACTTCGTCCCGCGAGAGATCGGGAATGGCGAGGAAGTCGCGTTTGCTCATGGAGTTCCGAGGCCAGGCTGGGGGCGGATCATAGTCCATCACCGGGGGGGCGGCAACCCGGCGACAGACCTACGGCGTGAAGCTGCGGTAATAGGCGACGTCCGAAAGCGTCGCGCGCAGGGCCCGGCCGGAAACCACGGTGTCGAACCGGAGCCGTTCAGGGGATTCGGGATAC
>DASWKS010000019.1:0-12816 GCA_036396495.1 Gemmatimonadales bacterium | reverse complement strand
TCGGGATGGTTCACATACTGGTCAACGGGCAGTTGGTGCTCCGGGACGGATCGCTGACCGGGGCCAAGCCGGGTCGGGTTCTCAAGGGGCCCGCCCGCCGACCCGCGCCAGTTAGCCCGGTACCTCGAAGCCATGACCGGCCTGCACTGGGTGCGCGCTCACGTAGGGCGCTAAGGGCCTTGCACCCGGGCACCGGTGCACTCCCTGGTGCCTAACCCGGGTATTGCATCGGACAGGCGCCCGGGAGTCCCTTTGACAAGTTGCGGCCGCGCTCCAATGTTGGTTGGAGGATGGCGCGGCCGCTCGTACCCATGCGGCGCCTGCCGCTGAGTACCGATCCGTTGGGCGCACGTCTCTGTGGGTCCGATTGGAGCAGGATGTATGGGACTGGTAGATCCACCCTACAAGCGACTCGACAAGAAGATGCGCCGCGGCGTTCGCGGCCATCCGATCGCGACGATCGCGTTTTACGGCCCAACCAACGAACTGGCCTCGAAGGTGGTTGTCAGTATCGTCCCAGGGCCCGATCAGCCGGCCACGGTCCTGAAGCGTTGGTTCAGCGAGGGTCCGGACATCCGCTACGACGAAGCGATCGGAGCGATGATCCTGGCTCTGCTCCAGGAACGGGGCGCTCGATCGGTCGTGATGACCCGCGGCGTCATCGGGTGCCCCCATGAGGAGGGGGTCGACTATCCGCTCGGCGAGGTATGTCCCCGATGCCCCTTCTGGAAGGATCGGGACCGCTGGAAGGAAGCGTGATCCGTTCTTCAGCCTCGTGGCGATCGCTCTTCAGGCTGTCAGCAGTCTCTTTCAATTCCCCCGCCCTGGTCTGGCGGGTTTGGATTACCGCACGCTTGTGGGGCCGCCGCTCGCGAACTCCGTGTCCCCCTTCAACCTGGCCCTCGCCGCCCCCGGCGAACTGTCGCTGGTGCTGTGGCTCCTCGCGATCGGCGTGAACGTTGAACGATGGAAGGAGCAGGCCAGCGTCACCGGCCCAGTCGCTGCTGGAGCCACCGGGCGATGGTGGTTCGGATCTCGCCCTGCGGCATCAGATGTCCGGTCTCGAGCCAGATCATCTGCTTGGGTTCCCGAGCCAATCGCTCGAGTGGCTCCACTGCGGTGGCGCGGATGTAGTCCGGATCGGCGTTCCCGTTCACCATCAGCAGAGGCCGCGGACTGATCCGCCCGATGTAGTTCGCCGGGCAGGCGGCCGGGACATGGCCGGTCTCCCTGAAATCGAAATGTCCGCCGATGATCGCCACGACCGCCGCAAACCGTCGCTCCGCGCCGCCGACAATGAACCCGAGCTGGGCACCCCGGCTGAAGCCGACCAGCCCCACCCGGCCCGGGTTGACTCCGCGCTCCACCAGCACGTCGATCGCGCGACCTGCGTCTTTCACCGTCTGGGTCACCCAGGCCAGATAGGTGCCCGGCTGATTGTACAGCTTCTGGTGTTTCTCCTCCTCGGTGAATTCCCGCAGCAGCTCGGTAGCGCGCTCGCCAAAGTACTGGAGGTCGATGGCGAGCACGGTGAATCCGGCCCTGGCAAGGTGGTCGCACAGCTGGCGGAGTCCCGGGCTATCCTTCCCCACACCGGTCCCACCGTGCAGGAACACGAGGCCGGGGCCGCCCGGTACTGCACCCGGAGCGTGGTAGAGCCGAGCGGTCACCCTGATGCCCGCCGCGCTCTCGTAGGAGAGCAGCTCGCTCCGGATGCCCTCGCTGTCCTCGACCTTGGCGACCCGGATATCGAGCGGCCGCTTCGCATCGTAGTCGAAGAAAGTCAGGAATGTGGCGAAGGTCCGGTCATCCACGGGCTGTTTGAGCCACTCGTCACCTTCGGGTCGCACCTGCGCGCCCAGGATAGGGGCCAACCCCACCACCGCGATGGTGACCAGCCGAAGAATCCCACGGGTAGAGCGTCTCACGGTTCGGCCTCCCTCCACATGACTCTGAATCCGAGCGCCGTGCTCGTGTAGCCCGGCGGGAAGCGCTCGACCCACTCGAGCCCGGCAGTATAGACCGGCTCCTGCCACGATCCGCCGGCAGTGAACCGGTGGGTTGCGCCCGCTGAATCGGCCAGCCATTCCCGGACGTTGCCGGCCATGTCCATCGCACCGAATGGACTCACGCTGAGGGGGTAGGAGCCGACGGTGGCGGTTTCGACCCCCTCGAGGTTCGCGCGAAGGTGGACCGCCGTCCCCGAGGTCCCCCACGGATACGGACGGACCACGGCGCCCAGCGAAGCGCGCCACCATGCTGCCGCCGTCGGGAGTTGGCCACCGACCCACTTGGCGTACGCAGCGGCCTCGTACCAGGTGATCCCGGCGACCGGATGGGTCGCCTTCGCCACCGGATACCGGCCGCTCTCCCACGTCCTGGGGCCCGGCAGACCGGTTCGGTCGACGAAGCGGGTGACAGCCTGGTCCCATGGTTGCCCCTGGTCGCCGAACCACATGCGGTCGGGCCAGAGGGACCGATCCCGGTAACCACCGGCGCTGACGAACCCGAGGTACTCCTCGTTGGTCACCTCGAACCGGCTGATCAGAAGGGGGCCCACCTCCCCTCCAACCGGACTGCTGCCGGCGGGCACCTGAACCCGGGGCCCGAGGGCACTGTCGGAGGGCAGGAGCCTGAGGGCTACCTCGGCGCTGCTGTCTGCGGCCACCTGCACCAGGGTCATGCGCTCCTGGAAACCCGGCGCGCTGCCGCGGAGCAGGTATTCACCGGCAAGGACCGCCACCCTCTGCGTGGCGCCGACCGGTCGGAATCCGCGGCCGCTGAAGCTCTGGATCGGCTCGACTCGGACGATTTCCACCAGGGCCGACCGCGGTTCGACTTCAACCGCCAGGCGCCCGGTGAACCGTGCCAGGGTCTCTCGCAAGACCGGGTGGTCGGGTGCCACGCCCCCGCTGTCCAGCAGCCGCGCGATCTCATCGACCCACCCTGAGTCGGCCGTCGCGCGGATGATTCCCAGAAGGCCGGGATCGATTCCTGTCCCGCGGCGCCATAGGACGGCGACCACCGCCAGGGCCACGCTCACCGCCAGCAGTATGCCGAGAGTCCTTCGACGGAGCCACCGTCCCGGCAAGGGCAAGGCCGGCGCGGTCGCCGGCGCGATCTCCCGACCCTCCAGTGCGTCTCGGAACGTCCCCGCGCTTTCGAACCGGTCCTCCGGCCGCTTGGAGAGGGCCCGCGCGATGGCCCGGCTCACGTGGAGCGGAACCTCGGGACGCAGTTCCTCGACCGGAAGCGGGGGTGTCGTGAGATGGGCGGCGAGCACCGCCTGGGCGGTGGGGCCACTGAAGGGTGGTTTCCCAGTAAGCATCTCATAGCCGACCACGGCCAGAGCATACAAGTCGGCCCGCGCGTCCACCGAATCACCGGACACCTGCTCGGGCGACATGTACCCTGGAGTGCCGACCGACATGCCGGTCGCGGTCAGGCGGCCGCCGGTCTGGGATTGCTGGAGCGCCCGCGCGACCCCGAAGTCGGCGAGCACAGCGTGACGTCCTTCCAACAGAATGTTCTCGGGCTTGATATCGCGATGCAGTACTCCAGCAGCGTGGGCGTAGCTCAGCGCGTCCACCACCTCGGTCACGACCCGGATTGCGTCTTCCACCGGGAACATGCCCTCCCGCTCGAGGCGGTGCCGGACCGACTCGCCCTGCACGTAGGGCATGATGTAGTAGAGGAGGCCGCCGCGGGATCCGCTGCTGATGATGGGAAGGATGTGCGGGTGCTGGAGCTGGGCCAGGAGCTCGGCCTCCCGCCGGAACCGGGCCGCGCTCACGTCGCTGGTGAGCTCAGGCGGAAGCACCTTGACGACGACCCGGCGGTTGAGGGATGACTCGACCGCCAGAAAAACGCGGCTCATCCCGCCGGCCGGCAGTTCCGCCTGGACCCGGAAGGCGTCGCCCAGCGCCGCCTGCACCTGATCACCCAGATTGCTCACGAGATACGCGTCCGCATCAGCACCGGCCGGGGGGCGAGGGGGGCGACTGCGCGGGCCGGAGTCCCGGCGGGGCTGAATCCATGGACTTGAAAGTTACCGGAATGGCGGGGAAATGCGGGAAGGGCCCTTGCTACTCCCCCGTTGGACCCGCCGATGGGCCTTCACCCGCAGTTCCACCTGACGAGGACGGGCCAATTGTGGCCGTCTACGCGGACCGACAAGGACTCCGTGGAGTCAAAGCCTGGACCTCGCTCGATTGTGCCTCCGAGTTTGCCAGCGTCACCCGTTCGCGTTTCATTTGGGGTTCGCAGCAGAGTCGCACGAGTTCTCGCATCGGACGATCAATGATCGACCGGGTTCTCTCGCATTACCGGATCATTCAGGAGCTGGGTGCCGGCGGCATGGGCGTGGTGTACCTGGCGGAAGATGTCCGCCTTGGCCGCCGCGTGGCGCTGAAGCTCCTGCCGCCCGAACACACGCAGGATGAAGACCGCCTGCGACGATTCAAGCAGGAAGCCAGGGCGGCGTCCGCCCTCAATCACCCCAATATCCTCACCATTCATGAAGTCGGCGAAGAAGACGGCCATCACTTTATCGTCACCGAGTTCATTGACGGTGAGAGCCTACGCGCGGCGCTGCACCGGACGGGCAGCCTGACGTTCAGCCAAGCGCTGAGCGTGGCCACGCAAGTGGCGTCGGCCTTGGCCGCGGCCCACGAGGCCGGGATTGTGCATCGCGACATCAAGCCGGAGAACATCATGCTCCGCCGCGATGGGTATGTGAAAGTCCTTGACTTCGGGCTCGCCAAGCTGACGGAGACCCTCGCTCCTCACGGGGGAGACGCGAGCACCCTGGCCCCATCGGTCGCCCTCCATACCGAACCGGGGATGGTGCTGGGCACCACCCAGTACCTGTCGCCGGAGCAGGCGGCCGCGCGGGACGTTGACGCCCGGAGCGACATCTTCTCATTCGGCGCCATGCTCTACGAGATGGTGACCGGGCAGGCGGCGTTTCAGGGCGCCTCCGCGATGGAGACCGTGGCCGCGATCCTCGCTCAGGAACCCCGGCCGCTGCCAGCCTCGATTCACCCCGAGCTTTCCAAGGTCATTCTGCGCTGCCTGCGGAAGGATCCGGCCCGGCGCCATCAGACGATGGCGGATCTGAAGGTGGCGCTGGAGGACGTCCAGGAGGAATCGAAATCGGGGAGGCGGGTCCAGCAGGTGCGACTGCGCCGCCGGTTGGTCGGGGCCCTGGTGCTCGCTCTCGGACTGGTCGGGGGAATCTTTGCCTGGCGTGACTGGGCCACGCCGAGGAGCGCGGAGCCGCTCCAGGCCGTGCCGCTCACCACGCTACCCGGCGTGCAACGCTATCCGTCTTTCTCCCCGGACGGGGAGCACGTGGCGTTCACCTGGAACGGACCGAGGCAGGACAACCCCGACATCTACGTGCAGCAAATCGGCTCGGCCCAGCCCCTCCACCTGACGAGTGACGCTGGCAACGACTTCAACCCGGTCTGGTCGCCCGACGGCCGTTGGATCGCCTTCTTGCGGAGTCAATCGGAACCCAACCGGAGCGAATTGCGATTGATCGCGCCGCTGGGTGGGCCGGAGCGCAAGCTGGCCGAGGTGCGTCTCCTCGGTAGCCTCGACATCACCCCTCCGTACCTTGCCTGGTGTCCAGATGGGACCTGCCTGGTAGTGACGGATTCTCCGGGTGAAGGTCACCCCAATGCCCTGTTCGCGTTCTCGCTCGAGTCGGCAGAGAGAAGGCAATTGACCCATCCCCAGCCGCCGGCCGGAGGCGATAGCCACCCCGCCGTCTCCCCTGATGGCAGGTGGCTCGTGTTTCGCCGAATGGCGGGTCTGTTCGTCGGTGAGCTCTACCGGCTTCCGCTGGGACCAGGGGTGACCGCCGCCGGCGAGCCGGAGCGACTAACCCTGGCCGCGCTGAATGCGGAACACCCTGCCTGGATGCCCGACAGTAAGGAGATTCTCTTTTCCGCCAAGAGCAGTCTCTGGAGACTCTCGGTCTCCGGGGAGAACGCCCCGGCGCGGCTGCCGTTCGTGGGAGACTATGGTCTGATGCCGGCGGTTTCGCGCCCGCAACCCGGGCGCCCACTTCGTCTGGTCTATATTCGCAGTTTCCTGGATGGCAATATCTGGCGGGTGGAAACGGCGGCTCCCGGCGCGACGGCTTCCACACCACCAGTCGTCGCTATTTCGTCCACCAGACTCGAGGATATGCCACAGTTCTCTCCCGACGGCCGTCGCGTCGCCTTCACCTCCGACCGCTCGGGGAACTGGGAGATCTGGCTGACTGATCCTGACGGCGCGAATGCGGTCCAGCTCACCTCCATGGGTGCAGTCGCGGCGGGCTACCCCCACTGGTCTCCCGATGGCCAACAGATCGTGTTCCACTCCAATGTCGACGGGCAGTGGGAGGTGTACCTGGTGCCCGCCGCCGGTGGCAAGCCTCGCAATCTCACCTCTCACCCGGCGCACGATGCCAAGCCGAGATTCTCCCGGGACGGAAAATGGGTGTACTTCAACTCGGCCAGAACTGGAGAGCAACATCAGTCGGTCTGGAAAGTCCCGGCGTCCGGCGGAAGTGCGGTGCAGGTGGCGACAGGCGCCGGCTACGCGCCGCAGGAGTCGCCCGATGGCGAGTCCATCTATTACGTCGAGGCCATCGACAAACCGAGCCCGCTGTGGCGTTTGCCACGCTCCGGCGGTGCTCCGGTGAAACTGCTGGAAGGAATCCTGCTGGCCAACTTCGCGGTGCTCACGGGAGGCATTTACTATATCGACCAGCCTTCGGGTCAGGTCGGCACCCACTATGTCGACCAGCCGACTGGCGAGACCCGGCTTCGGTACTTCGACTTCGCGACGCGCAAGGTCACCACAGTGGCTCGCAATCTCGGTTCGGTGGACCTCCCGCTCACGGTCTCTTCAGATGGCCGCACGATTCTCTTTCCCCGGCTGGATGCCTCCACCAATGACCTGATGCTGGTGTCGAACTTCCGGTGAAGGACCCATGGGTGAGTCCCGACCTGACAGGCCGTGTTGCGGGACATGACATTGCCAGGAGTGGTCTCGTGCAACTGATCCAGGATCTCGAAGCCACCCGCGACGAAACGCTGCAATACTTCACCCTCGGCGAAAAGGACCTTGCCCGGACCTACGCGCCGGGCAAGTGGGCCATCAGGTTCATCCTGCACCACCTCGCGGACAGCGAGACCGTATTTAACGATCGCATCCGACGAGTTCTCAGCGAGCCCCGCCAGGTGCTTTGGGTATACGATCAGGATGCCTGGGCCAGAGGACTGGACTACGCTCACGTCCCTCTCGAGCTCTCGCGTCGGGTCTACGAGTCGGTCAGAAGCGCGATCATCTACTTTGCGGGTTTGCACTACGAGAACAATGGACACCTTGAGTTCGTGCACAGCACGACCGGCGTGCGGACGTTGAAAGACGAGCTCGATAAAGTCGCTTCGCACAACGCCCATCACCTCAATCAGATCAGGACGGCACTTGGCGTCGCATCAAGGCCTGACGCCTAACCAACACTCCGTGGGCGCCTCATCAGGATATCGACATGACCTTCAAGTCTGCGTTCTGGTCCCCGATCGTCGTCGGGCTCAGCGTCATCAATTTCGTTGCACTGGGTTTCGCGGTTGGATCAGCCGAGCCGTGGCATGCCGCGGGTCACGCAGCCCTGGCGCTGGGGTTCGGGGTATGGGCGCAGCGCCTGCGGCAGGGCCGTGGCGGCAGGGAGCCCGCCGGCATGAAGCAGCAATTGGAGCAGCAGGCCGGCGCACTGGAGGACGCCCAGACCACGTTGGCCGATCAGTCAGCCCAGCTCGCAGAGCTTCAAGAACGGCTTGACTTTGCCGAGCGACTCCTGGCACAGGGCCGAGATCGGCAGGCGCTGGGCACTCGCGACCAGCGCGAGTGAGACAGCCACCAGAGGCGGGCTCTTGCATCGAAACGCTCCCGCGCCAGCTGGTCAACAGCTGGAAATCTGGACCGGGGGCCAAACCGGCGTCGATCGCGCGGCCCTCGATGCAGCCATCGAGCTTGCACTCCCGACCGGCGGCTGGATTCCGCTCGGCCGCAGGGCCGAAGACGGGCAGGTTCCTGCTCGGTATGGCTCGCTGCGAGAAACAGATTCCCAGGACTATGGTGTCCGGACCCGTCGGAACGTTCAGGACACTGATGCAACTCTGGTTCTGCGAATGGGGAACGCCAGTGGGGGGACCCTCGAGACTCTCGACGCAGCTTATAGACTCCACCGCCCCGTTCTCGATCTTGACCTGATGACGCTGGACTCGTTCGCGGCCGGCTCGGCGATCCGGGCATGGCTGAAGGAACTCCTGCGGACCCGGGACACAGTCCGGCTCAACGTGGCGGGTCCCCGCGCAAGCCAAGCCCCCACCGGTTACGCGCGCGCCAAGGAAGCTTTGCTTCACGCCCTTCGATCGTTTTGAACTGGGTGTCCTCGAAGGCCCACGAGCCCACCCAGTCGGCTGCTTTGCGGACCCCGCGGTTAGGCGGGGCGCGGCAAGCTAACAAAAAGTAAGTACCCTATCAAGCTTGACAGCTTGCGCCAGGCTCAGTTCTGCCCATTTTCTATACAGGGGTTGAGATAGCGTTGACCCTGACGGTTGACCACCGCGAACGGATCCGGAGGGTGCCTATCCGCCGTGTCGCTGCAGCCGCGAAATCCCATTCGACGTGCCCGCGCCGAGCCCTCGTTTTCAGTGATGATGTGGCCTCAGCAGCTCCCATGACCATGACCACAGCAGCTACCAGACGGAGGCCGACGGCGGGTCGGCGTGACGGACATGTCGGGGCCGCGTCCGGCAGGCACGGCTTCGACGCCCCTTCCGTAGCAGCACCCTCAGGAACGTAACATGTCACACTGACCCGCGACTGGAGCTGCCGCCATGACCACGCATCCCGTGCAGCTGGAGGGATTCCGGGAGCTGCTCGACGCCGTCCCCGACGCCGTTGTTGTCGTTGACCCGCTAGGAAGCGTAGTCGCGCTGAATCGACAGGCCGAAGGATTGTTTGGCTGGACCGAAGCGGAGCTCCTGGGCCAGCCTCTGAATCGGCTCATCCCCCCTCGCTTCCAGCAGGTGTCAGAGTTGCTGGATTTGAGCGGCGGCGGCCCGCCTGAGATTCCGCCGCAGGGTGGGCCGGTCAGCCTCTTCGCTCGGCGACGGGACGGCAGCGAGTTCCCGGTAGAGTTCAACCGAAGCCCGCTTGGTCCCGGCACCGACGCGCCCGTTCTGGTAGCCATTCGCGACCTCACCAAGTGGCGTCGGGCTCAGGAGACCCTCTTCCGGGAGAAAGAGCAGGCCTCCGTCACTCTGGCATCGATCGCCGATGCGGTCATCACGACCGACCTGGCCAGCACGATCACCTATTTGAACCCCACGGCTGAGCGGCTCACCGGCTGGCGCATGGCCGAGGCCTTGGGGCAGCCCCTGGCCACCGTCCTCACGCTCATCTCCGACTCCACGCGGCAACCCATCGAGAGCATCCCGGCCCGCTGTCTCCAGGAAGGGCGCGCGGTGGACCTGCCCAACGGCGTGCTGCTGCTGCGCCGCGATGGGACCGAGGTGGCGATCGGGGACTCGGCCGCCCCGCTCCGCGACCGCAACGGGGCCACCATCGGTGTGGTGCTGGTCTTTCACGACGTGACCGAGAGACGGCGTGCGGCCCGCGAGCTCTCCCACGAGGCGACCCACGATGCCCTCACGGGCCTGGTGAGCCGGAAGGAGTTCGAGCGGCGCCTGGCGCGGGTTCTGGCCAATGTCGCGGCCGGTGCGGCCGAGCACGCGCTGTGTTACCTCGACCTGGACCGCTTCAAGCTGGTCAACGATACCTGCGGTCACGAGGCCGGGGATGACCTCCTCCGGACGATCGGGCGTCTCCTGGGTGCCCGTTTGCGCAGCCGCGACACCGCCGGGCGCCTCGGCGGCGATGAATTCGGCATTCTCCTGGAGCACTGCTCGTTGTCCAAGGCGGAAGAAATCGCCGGGAACCTCCAGCGGGCGATCCAGGACCTCCAGTTCGTCTGGGGGGAGAGCAGCTTCTCGCTCGGCGTCAGCATCGGCGTCATCCCGATCACCGCCGCGAGCGGACGAACGGCTGACGTCCTGCGGGCCGCCGATCAGGCCTGTTATGCCGCCAAGAACGCAGGAGGCAACCGGGTCGAGCTCGCGCCGATCAAGGCGGCCCCTGGGGTCCGGCAGCAGGTGGAGCTCCGACATGTCACCCACCTGACCCGGGCGGTGGACGAGGGCAGCTTTCAGCTGTACGCCCAAGCGATCGTACCGTTGGCGGAGCCCCGGGCACGTCCCCGGTGTGAGATTCTGTTGCGCTTGCGGGACGAGCATGGTGGCGTGGAGCTCCCCGACTCGTTCCTCCTGCACGCTGAGCGTTACCGCCTCATGCCGGCGATCGACCGGTGGGTCGTGCGCCAGACGGTCGCACTCCTGGGCCAATGGCATCGGGACCACCCGCAGTGCGAGCTACCCCTCTGCTCGATCAACCTCAGCGTGTCCTCCCTGGACGATGCGGACCTGGTCGCCGAGGTGCGGGAGTACCTGGTGCAGCACCGGCTTCCGCCGGAGACCCTGTGTTTCGAGATCGCCGAAGCGGCGGCGCTGGGGAACTTTTCCCAACTGGTCCGCCTCATTTCCGAGATCCGGGCGACCGGCTGCGGAGTCGGGCTGGACGGCTTCGGCAACAGCCTGCCCTCGTTCGTCCACCTCAAGGCGCTGTCGCTCGATTTCGTAAAGATCGCCGGGCACTACGTCCGGGGCGTGATCGAGGACCCGGTGTACGGCACGCTGGTGAGCACCGTGAACGAGATCGGTCGAATCATGGGCATCGCCACGATCGCTGACGAGGTAGAGAACGAAACCATTCTGGAGCGGCTTCGGGTCCTGGGCGTGGGATACGCGCAAGGGCATGCTGTCGCGCCGCCGGCGCCTCTGGCGGACCAGGAGGGCGAAGCGATCCTACCCTGTGTTCAACGATCGGGGTGACCCTGTCTTCACTCCTCCCGGAGCACTACGGCCGGGTCCACCGTCATGGCTCGGCGGGCGGGGACCAGCGTGGCGATCAAGGTGACCGTCGTGAGCAGAGCCGCGACCCCGAGGAGGGTAGCGGGATCGGTCGTGCTGGCCCCGTAGACCAGCCCCGACACCACGCGCGAGAGGGCGGCGGCACCCGCGACGCCGGCCCCGACCCCCACGAGCGATAGCGTCAAGCCCTCGCGCAGCACCATCCGTTGCACCCGCCCGGGATGCGCGCCCAGGGCCAGCCGCACTCCGAACTCCCTCGCCCGTCGGGCCACGCCGAAGCTGATCACGCTATAGAGCCCGAGCACGGCCAACGCCAGAGCGGCGGTGGAGAATACGCCGAGAAGCGTGGCGCTGAACCGCTGCTGGGCGAGCGATTCCGCCAGGATGTCTTCCATCGAGGCGACCGCGGTGAGCGGAGTGCCCCGGTCGAGGGCCCGGAGCCGCTCCCGAACCGTCGGCACGATCGAGAGCGGCGCACCGGTGGTGGAGACCACCAACGTGACCGACGGGCCGGTGTACACCGAGGGAGGCAGGTAGAGCATTCGTTCCGGCTCGCTCCCCAGTTGCCGTTGCCGTACGTCGCCCACCACACCCACGATCTGAAGCGGAAAGTCGCCGAAGACCCGGATGCGCTGACCCAGTGGATCCTCGTTGGGCCAGTAGGCGCGCGCCAGGGTCTCGCTGATGACCGCCACCGGGACACTGTCAGGGTCCGCTCGGCTGAAGGTCCGGCCCCGGATCACCGGAACGCGCAGCGCGCTGAAGTACCCTTCCGAGACGCCTGCGAAAAAGGCGGTGTAGGGATTTCCCGGCGTCGGCGCCGGCTTCCCTTCGATGGAGAAGCCGGTGGATTCCCAGGCTCCGGTGAGCGGCAGCGTGCTCGCGACGGCCGCGGCGCGCACGCCGGGAATGGACTCCACCTGCTCGATCAGACTCCGCTGGAAGCGGGCCCATACCGGAATCATTCGCCCGAACCCCTCGAAGCTCGTCATCCGGAACGGCTGCACCACGCGAGCGGTGAGCACCGAGGCGGGGTCGAATCCCGGTTCGATCCGCCGGAGGTTGAGGAAGGTTCGTCCCAGCGTGACCGCGCCCACGAGAAGCATCACCGAGAGGGCCACCTCGAGGGCAGTGAGGGCCTGGCGAAACCGTCGCGCCCTGGGGCCGCCACCGGACCGGGCCCCATCGCGCAGGTCTTCCATCCCGTCGGCGATGGTGAGGTGGGCGGCCGAAACGCCTCCCAACCCGAGGCCAACCACTACCATCACGCCGAAGATGATTCCGAAGACCCGCCAATCCAGCGTGATGTCGTCCATCCGGGGAAGCCCGTCGGGGGCCAGGGCGAGCACCGTGCCCTTGAGGGCGATGGCCAGCACGACCCCCACGCCGGCTCCCGCCGCGGCGAGAAACAGATTCTCGGTCACGAACTGGCGGAGCATCCGCCCGCGCGCGGCGCCGAGGGCGGCCCGTATGGCCACCTCACGACCCCGCGCCACCGATCGCGCCAGCAGCAGGTTCGAGACGTTGGCGCAGGCGAGCAGCAGCAGGAACCCGACCGCGCCCAGCAGGACGTACAGGGCCGGCCCGACCCGGGCCACGGGGCCGTCGAGCAGCCCGGCCGGCCGGACGGTGAGATTGGTGTTGAAGTCGGGGTACTCCGCTTCGAGTCTGCTCGCGACCAGGTCGAGGTCGGCAATGACCTGGTCGAGCGGGACGCCCGATTTCGGCAGGGCGATGGCCGCCAGGTTCTGCAGACCCCGCATGA
>DASWKS010000018.1:0-4453 GCA_036396495.1 Gemmatimonadales bacterium | reverse complement strand
ATCATGCTGTCGTAGCCGCGATCGGGGAGGTAGAGGATGTTGATGATCTCACCCGGCTCCCACCAGTCCGCGATGAGCGGCAGGACCTGATCGGAGCCCCGGTGCCGTTCGCCGTCGGCCTCGAACGTGTAGCGCACTCGCACCAGCTTCTCGCCGAAGCCGATTTCCTCCCTCGCTTTGTCGATGACCTTGCCGGTCCCGGGAATGCCGCGGACGAAGAACGGTTTGAGCCGGCGCTTTCGGCCGCGGTAGGTGCCCCAGAACACCGCCGGCAGGATTCCCACGGTAAGCACCGAGAAGAAGACCACGAGCACGATATCCAGGGGATCGAGTCCCTCGGCGCGACGATCCTTGGTGTTCATCAGCTGCAACGGAGTGTAGGCAGTGCGTTTCAACAGATCGGCTGCCGCCCCGGTCATCTCTCGAGGGACCGAGCCCAGCGAAGCAACCGGATGTACCCGGGGTGCGTTGGAGAGGAGCGTAGGCAGGTTCTGGGAGAGCGTGGACCCCGCGAGCAAGGCTGCCCGCACCTCTCGCGCCGACTGGAACCGGTCGGAGGGCGCCGGGGCCAGCATCCGGGTCAGGACCGAGCGTAGAGGTTCACCGCAGGGCAGGGTGGGGGGGACTTCGAGCCGGCCGGCGGCACTCAGGAACTCCGGCGGGGCGCGACCGGTCAGCAGGTGAAGAAAGGTGGCGCCGAGGGCGAAGAGGTCACTCGCGGGACTGGCTTGTCCCATGTACTGCTCGTACGGCATGTAGCCATAGGTGCCCGCGACGGTGGAGCCGTGCTCATCAGGGGCGCGAAACACATTTCGGACCGAGCCGAAGTCGACCAGCGCGGGGGACTCCCCGGAGCGGATGATGAGGTTGGCCGGCTTGATGTCCCGGTGCAGCACCGGCGGCATCCGGGTGTGGAGGTAGTCGAGCACGCCTAACAGCTCGACCAGCAGGTGCAGGACCACTTCGGTGTCGAGATGACGCCGGTCGGCGATCCACTCCGCCACCGAGGTCCCCTCGACGTACTCCATGACCAGGAAGGCGGCCTCGGCCCCCTCCCACGGCGCCCGGAAGGAGGCGTGAATCGCCGGAATGGCGGGATGGCGCAATTCCCGGAGGACCGCCGCCTCCCGCTCGAACAGCTCATAGGCCTTCAGGCCATCGTCCGTCCGGGGATGCAGAACCTTGATGGCCACTTCGCGATCCAACCGGAGATCGCGCGCCAGCAGGGTTCGGGCGAACGAGCCCTGCCCCAGCGGTCGGATGACCTCGTAGCGGTCCGCAATGAGGGCAGGGTCGGCCATGCCCATAACATGCCGGGCGGACCACGCGGGCGCGAGGTCCCGCCGCTATCGGCCCGCGGCCCGCTCGAAGCGGAGGTTGCGGCTTCGGCCCGGCGTCAGCAGCAACGCCACCACCCGGCCTCGTCCGTCACGCACGAACTCGACCGTCGATCCTTCGAGCGTAAAGCCGTCCTGGAACGCCGGCATCAGCTTCACCTCGCGGCCCTGCACGGCGGTCGCGATCAGGGCGGTGTCCTTGAGGGCGATGGTCCAGGTAACGCCGAGCTCCGGGCTGCGATACTGCCCAGTCAGGGCACCCAGTGCCGCGGGGGTCGTCACCGGGGCGCCCGCCCGTCGATAACTCTCATGCGGCGGCTCACCGTTCCGCTGGAACCCGGTCACCGGTTTCCCGGCGGGGCCGTCGAAGAGCAGATCCCCATCGAACGGACTGGGGATCCGGGCCCGGTCGGGCCCGGATGCCGTCAGCGGCAGCTTCAACGAGCCCATCACGTACAGCAGGGCCGGTCCTTCCTGCTCCAGCCGGATGACGGCCCCGCTCCTGGTCGACCGATAGATCCCCGCAGCCCGCCCCGCCAGCTCGGCGTTCTCGAACGCGGGCCGCTCGGCGGAACGGGCCGGGCGGGCCGGCGCCGCCGCGAGCTTTTCAGCCAGGTACACCTCGGCAATCCGGTCGGCGAACATCGCGGGATTGGCCTGGGCAAAGTTGCAGAGCACGATGGCCGAGAAGTGCTGCTCGGGAAACCGGGTGATCTGGGTGCGAAAGCCGGCCAGGGCCCCGCCATGCTGCACCCGGCGTTGTCCCCGCCAGCTGTCCACCACGAGGCCGAAGGCGTAGGTCAGCGGCGTGCCGTCGTTGAGTTTCCCCGGCGTCTGAACCAGCCGCAGCAGGTCCTCCCCGCCTAACGAGCCGGTGTAGAAGCTCTCGTCCCAGCGGGCCATGTCCTCCAGCGTGGAGTAGACGCTTCCGCTGCCGACGGTTTCCACGTTGGGATTGTCCACCGTGATCCGTCCGCCCCCGGTCGAATAACCCGCCGCCCGGCCGGGAATCAGGAGGGTCCGATCGTCCACGTACAGGCTGCGGGTCATGCCGAGGGGCCGAAAGATCCGTTCCGCGGCGAATTCGCGGAGCGACTTGCCGCTGGCCCGCTGGACCACGTTGGCCAGCAGGTCGTAGGCGGTGTTGTTGTACAGGTGATCGGTGCCGGGCGGGAAATTGAGGGCCCGCTGCTGCTTCACCAGATCGAGCACGTCCTGCTGGACGACCAGATTGCCGGCGCGGTAACCCGAGAGCAGCAGCAGGTCCCACTTCTCCCGGAGCCCGCTCATGTGATGCACCATGTGGCGGATCGTGATGGCCGCGCCCGCTTCCGGGATTTCCGGGAGGTACTTCCGGGCCGGATCGTCCAGCGAGAGCGTGCCGTCCTTCGACAGCAGCGCCACGCTCATCGCGGTGAACTGCTTGGACACCGACCCCATATAGAACACCGACTGGGGAGTGATAGGCGCGCCTCGTTCCAGGTCGGCCATACCGTAGCCGCGCGCGTGCAGGAAGCGGCCGTTCTGCACCGCTCCCGCGGCGCAGCCTGGTGTCCCGGTGCGATCCACCGCGGTGAAGATCGAGTCCATGCGGGCCGCCCGGTTGTCGCTCCCCTGGGCGTAGAGCGGAGCGGCCGCGACCAGCGCCGCCGCAGAAAGCAGGGTCATCCGGTTCATATGAAAGCTGTTGTGAGAATGACTCCGGAAGGTACTCGCCCGCCGCTTCAACCGCCTCCCACCCCTCTCCCGCCTCCCTGCTCCCGGCTCCCCGCTCCCTGCTCCCTGCTCCCTGCTCCCTGCTCCCCGCAGTTCAGGGTTTGAGCTCCACCCCTACCACCGCCGACCGTCCGATGGGCGGTGACACGTTGGTTCGGACTCCTTCGACGGTGTTGCCGGGATTGTCGATCCGCGCGAACGCCCGCCATTCACCCCCCAGCGTGAGCCAGGTCGCGATCCAGGGCCGGAGTCCGCCGCTGTATTCGATCCAGTAATCCCGGTCGCTCGCTCGGGCCGGCTCGGTCCCCAGTGCCGCGGCCCAGTCATAGCCGATCCAGGAGCCGAGCCAGGAGCCGCCCACTTCCGCGCTCACACGTCCGGCCTGGTAGCGGAGCCGGAGCGCTCCCACGCCTTCGGGGATCTCGGGCAATTCGTCCCCCGGGCGCAGAAAGCCGCTGTAGCTCGGGGCCAGCCGGCTTACGGTGCTCCGGTTGAGGTACAGCGCGCCGGTCGCGGTGAGCGGCCCGCGGTGCAGGCCGGCCTCCAGCTCCACGCCGCGATTCCGAATGGCGCCCAGGTTCTGGAATTGATAGACCCGCTCGGTCCCGTCGGTCCTGAGCGGCACCTGTTGGATGAGGTCTTCGGCCTGCTGGTGGTACCAGGTGGCCCGGGCGACGAAGGCGTCGTTCAGGTGCACTTCGACACCCGCCTCGACCCCGGTTTGCGTTTCGGGCGCCAATTCCGGGTTGGCCTCCTGCCGGATACCGGTTGCCGCCATGGCCCGGCTCATCCCTGGTTCGGGCGGCCGGATGCCCCGGCCCCAGGCGGCCCGCAGCCGCAGCAACGACCGGCCCACCGGATGGCTCCAGGTTGCTCCCGCGGTCGAAGCCCAGGACGGGCCTGAGTTCTCGCCCACGCTCGAAGGCCACTCGGCCCGGGTGCCGCCGCTCAGAATCAGCCCGGTCCCGAGCCGGAGCCGCACCTGGCCGAACCCACCGGTGGACTTCAAGTCTTCATCGTAAAGCGGACGCAGGTCGCGGCTGCTCGCCAGGCGACGCTCGGCCCGCTCCACGTGCCGCCTGCTGTACTCGGCGCCGGCAGCCAGAGATCCTTCGTGGCCGCCGATCGGCGCCTCGAACGTGCTGCTGTAGCGAACCGAGCTGCGCCACGCGGTCTCGTGGGTGGCGCCGAGCGGGAGGCGTGGCGTGAGCAGCAGGGACGTTGCCGGCTCTCGTTCGCCGCTGATCCAGTGGTGGCCCGCGATCAGGGTCTGGCGCCAGTGCGGCGACGGCGCATGCGTCAGGGTGAGACCCGCTCCCCGCTCGGAGAGCTCCTGCGGCGCGCTCACCGGTGTTGCGCTGGTCCCGTTGAGCCGCTCGGCACCATACTCATGTCGCCCG
>DASWKS010000017.1:0-8395 GCA_036396495.1 Gemmatimonadales bacterium | reverse complement strand
CGACCAGAAGTACCGGGCCCTGAGCCTCCTCACGTACAGCGGCGCGTACAGCGCGATGCGGAGCTTCACCGACCATCGCATGATCGCCGCGGAGGCGTTCCCGGCTCCGGCCGGCAGTCTCGAAGCAGCCCTCCACCAGCTCAAACGGCCGCCGTCGAGTGCCGGGTGGGTGGTCGACTTGAGGCCGGCCCGCACCGACCCGGGCGGGGCATGGCTTCGGCGCCCCCGGCCGATCCGACACGTTGGTTTCGCCGCCTACGATTACGGCTTCGAGCTCAACGCGGTCCTTCCGCTGGAATTCGATGGAGTCATCTTCATCGACCGTACCACACCATCCCGGTTGCTTCCGTAGCAGCACCGAAACAGCGGTCTGTTAATTCTTTAGTTGACAGCCCCGCCTTCGGGTCCTATCGTCTGTCCATGGCCCGTTCTCCCTCCCCCACACTAACGCCCGCCGAGTTGCGGGTGATGCGGGTGTTGTGGCGCATCGGGCCCGCCCCGGCGGCCGACCTGGTCGCCGCGGTTCGGGGCCGGCGGGGGACCAAGGACAGCACCATCCGCACCATCCTCCGGATCCTGGAACGCAAGGGGTACGTGCGGCACCGGGTCGAGGGCCGGGCCTTCGTCTATCAAGCCGTCGTGGCCGAGGGAGACGCGCAGCGCGGGGCGGTACGAGATCTGGTGGCCCGGTTCTTCGACAACCGGCCGGAACGGCTGGTCCTCAACCTGCTCGAACACCGCGACGTCAATGCGGCCGAGCTGGCGCGCTTGCGCAAGCTGGTCGAGGACGATCGGCCGTGAACGGAACGGCCGGGAGTCTGCTCTCGATCGGAGCCGCGAGTCTCTGGCTCGGCCTGCTACTCGGTGCGGCGGGCTTCGCCACCGTCAGGCTGTTGCCCCGTCTCGGGCCCAGCCGCCGGTATCGGCTCTGGTATGCCGCGTTGCTGCTCACCCTGCTGGTGCCGCTGGCGACCCAGGTCACTCCGCGCCGCGCCACCGCGATCGCCGGGGATGACCCGAGGCCGGCGGCCGGGCCTAGCCCACTGTCTCCTGTCGGTCTCCAGCCGGGTACCCCGGATCGCATTACCGCTCCCGGCGGGGACGACATGACCTCCGCCTCATGGGGATGGCGACTCACCCTGCCGGCGGCCGTGATCGACTTCGGTCTCTGGGTCTGGCTGTTAGGCGCCGGGCTCGGCCTGGGCGGTCTGGCGGTGGAAATGGGACGGCTGTCCCGTTTGCGGCGTTCCTCGCGCCCCCCGCCGCGCGAGCTACTCGAGCTGTGGAGCCGGGCGATCACAGCGGTTCCCACCGGCCGCCGCCTCCGGCTGCTGGTATCGGATCGGGTCGGGATCCCGATGGCCTCGGGCTGGCGCCGTCCCGCCGTCATTGTGCCGGTGGAGCTGCACCGGTTGCTGCCCGCTGATGACGTGCGCCATCTGCTCATGCACGAGCTGGCCCACCTGGCCCGCTTCGACGACTGGCACGTGGCCATCCAGCACCTGGCCCGGGCGCTCTGCTGGTGGCACCCGGTGGTGCGATGGGTGACTCGGCGATTGGAGACCGAACGGGAGTTCGCCTGCGATGAGCTGGTGGCCAAGCGAGGGGACCGGCGAGGCTACGCCCGGGCCCTGGTTCGGGTAGCCGAGGTGGGATTGGATCACTCGAGCGGATTCGCGCCGGCCGCGCTGCGGGGGCGGCTGACCGATCGGGTCGAGGCGCTGCTGGGGCGCTCGGCCGAAACCCGGTGGAGCTGGCGGCGCGCCGGGTCCGGGCTTGCGTTAGGCGCGATGGCGATGTCGGGTCTGTGGATCGGTCCCCCCGCGGTCGGTGCCGGCCTGGTGGCGTCGATGGCACCGGCCCAGTCCCCGCAAGACAGCGGCACGGCCTCCCCGGAGCGCACCCGCGGCGCGGTAGGCCGGTCGCTCGACAGCCTGTTCAGGACATTTGCGGACTCCGGCTTTTCTGGAACCGTCCTTGTGGCCATGGGAAACGAGATCGTGCTGGAGCAGGGCTACGGCATGGCCGACCGGGAACGGCGGATCCCCGCCACCGCGACGACCCGCTACAGCACCGCGGGAATCACCAAGCTGTTCACCGCGACCGCCATCCTGACTTTGGAGAAGGAAGGCCGGTTGAGCGTCGGCGACTCGCTCACCCGCTGGGTCGGTCCCCTGCCCCGGGCCAAGGATCGAGCATCCCTGCACCACCTGCTCACCCATTCCGATGGACTGACCCGCCTCCAGGCGCCGGTATATCGCCGGTCGGCCGAGGCATTCGTCAGCGCGATCGCGGCGACTCCGGCGGCGTTCGAGCCGGGCTCCGGCTACCGCTACAACGATTTCGGCCACAGCCTGCTCGGCCTCGTGGTGGAGCGGGCCTCTGGGGAATCCTATGAGTCCTTCATCCGGCGGCGCTTCATCGAACCGGCCCGGCTCCGGGCGACCGGCTTCGAGCCCGATGGCGGCGAGATGGCCGTCGAGTATGCCGGACCGGCCGGTGCCCAGGTCCCAGTAGGACCCCGGGCCTACAGCTGGGGCCGTCGGGGATCGCTCGGTCTGGTGAGCACGGCCGGCGATCTCTATCGCTGGTTCCGCGCCATGGAGGATGCCACCATCCTGGCTCCTGCCGTTCGGGCGAGGATGCTGGTTCCCCGGATGCAATCCGACTGGGGCGCCGAGCAGGGGTACGGGTGGGATCTGGAGCCGCGGCCCGATGGACGCAGGATCTGGCGCCGGGTGGCGGGTACGCCCGGCTTCGAAGGCGAGCTGCTGCACGATCCCCTCGACGGGTGGACTGCGGTGATCCTGGTGAATTCGCGAATCGGCTGGCGCTTCCGGGTGTGGCAGGCCATCGAGCGCACGGTGATTTCTTCGGGACCGAACCGTTAATTCCTTAACAGAAAAGGACCGATCATGAGGCGGACACTCGTGGTGCTGTTGTCGTTGCTGCCGCCGGCCGGGGTGGCTGCACAGGCGAACCCCCGTCCGGCTCCACCGCCGGCGGCGGACTCCGCGGCGGTTCGGGCCGCGGTGCTCGATTACGTCGAGGCGATCTACCGGGCCGACACCAGCCGCATTCTCCGGAGCGTGCGGCCCGAGCTGGCTAAGCGCGGCTACTTCATTCCCCGGGGGCAGAGCGGCTATACCAACGAGCCGATGACGTTCGCGGAGCTGCTGACCACCGCCCGCACTTGGAATGCGAGCGGCCGGGTCGACGCCGACAAGGCGATCAAGGAAGTGAAGATCCTGGACCTCCTGGATCAGACCGCCAGCGCCAAGTTGGTGGCCGTCTGGGGCGTCGACTACTTGCATCTGGCCCGCTACGATGGCCGCTGGATGATCGTGAACATCCTGTGGCAGACACCGCCGCGCTGATGGAGGGAGATGATGCATCCCCTGGGCATTGCTCTGCTCGCATTGCAGAGCGCTTCCGGCTGCGGCGACGCACCTGCGGCGGCGCAGCCCTTTGCTCCGAATCTGGCGGATTCGGCCCGCCTCTATCGCGGGACTTTCAGCGCCGATGGCCGCACCCTGTACTACTTCCGCAAACAGACGCCGGGACAGGAGGACTACCGGATCCTGGTCTCCCATTTCCGTGATGGGGCGTGGTCGCCGGGTGAGCGGCTGGATCTGGGTGGGGATTTCTCCGATCTCTATCCGTCGGTGAGTCCCGACGGACGGCGGCTGGTGTTCGCTTCCTACCGTCCGGCGCCGGGCGATACCGCCAGCGCGCCTAACGCCTATCTCTGGTACGCCGACCGGCAGGGGAACGGCTGGGGGCCGGCCCGCTTCATCGGAAACGCGAGCCGGTTCGGCACCTACCACTCCGGTCCGGTGATCGATTCCTCCCTGACGATCCGGTTCCACCGTACCTCGGGCGACTGGCGGACCCAATGGGAAATGGTCTCCCGCTGGACCCCGGCGGGATACGCGGCTGCGGAAGAACCGGGAGCGGACGATCCGGCCGCACCGTGGCGCAACTGGAGGCCAAACCGGCTGCACGTTTGGGGCGGACAGCTGTCACCCCGGGGCGACTTTACCGTGCTGGGCGTGTCCCCCGTCGATTCCGCGACCGGCCGGCGAGGCCCGGCAGACGTGTGGGTGTCACTGCGCCGGGGTCATGAGTGGACCGAGCCGGTGCCAGCCGGGGGCGAAGTGAACCGCGCGGGCTATGAGAACTTCGTGGTATTTCATCCCGACGGCTGCTCGGTGATCTTCGTGCGAAACTTCAGCGCGTTCCACCGGGTATCGATCGACGGGCTGCTGGCACCGGCTCGGGCCCAGCGACCGTCGAGCGGGGCGCCCCGGCCGCAGCAGCCGGAACGGGTCATGCCAGGGGTCGTGTCATTGGAAGGCCGCAATGAGACCTTTCCGGCCATCGATCCGGTGGATGGCGCACTCTGGTTTTCGGTGTATGACCAGGACTTCGGCAAGCAGACCATCATGCGAGCTCCCAGGCGAGGCAGCGGGTGGGCGGCCGGCGAAGTGGCGCCGTTCTCGGGAACGCAGGGGGACCGTGCCCCCCGGTTCTCACCCGACGGGCGGCGGCTGTATTTCACGTCGAATCGCCCCGCACCGGGCCATCCCGAGGGCGACTTCAATATCTGGATGGTGGAACGCCACCCGGCCGGATGGAGCGCCGCCACGCTGGTCCCGGCCCCGGTCAACAGCCCCGCCGGCCGCGACATTCACAACGTGGTCCTCCCGGACGGGAGCATGTACCTCGCGTCCAACCGTCCCGGAGGCGCGGGCCGGTCGGACATCTGGCACATCATCGCCTCGGGCGAGGCCCGGCACCTGGGCGCGCCGATCAACGACGATCGTTCTCAACCCGACCTCTACGTCAGCCCCGATGGACAATGGATGCTGCTCGTGATCACCGACCATCCGGCCGGCCTCGGCGGGGATGACCTCTTCATCAGTCGCTGGAGCGATGGAGCGTGGACCGCTCCCAGGCCGCTGGGCGCGCCGGTCAACTCGCCGGAGTATGAGTACGGCTCATCGGTGTCACCGGATGGCAGGTTGCTCTACTTCACCAGTCATCGGGGCGGAAGCGCGGACCTGTATGTCGTCGAGTTGGCGGCGCTGGGTCTGTCGATCTCACCGCCGCGCCGCTAGAGGGCGGCCGGGCAGGCGGGCGGACGGGCGGACGGGCGGACGGGCGGACGGGCGGACGGAGACATCGAGGGGTAAACTGTTAGCTTCCGGCGTCCGCCGACATACATCCGGAGCATCCCATGCGCATCGTCCTGCGAATTGCGGCCGCACTCGCCGCCCTGGCCCTCGTCGCCTCCACCAGCGTCACCACCGCGCAGCAACCGGCGCCGTCGCGGCTTACCGCAGCACTGCTCGATTCGCTCCGCTGGCGGAACATCGGCCCCGAGGGAAACCGCTTCAGCGCCGTCGCCAGTATCGCGGGCAACACCCGGATCTACTATGCCGGCGCCGCCTCCGGAGGCATCTACAAGACCACCGATGGCGGGGTGCACTGGTCGGCCATTTTCGACGCGCAGCCGGTGCAATCGATCGGCTCCCTTGCCATCGCGGAGAGCGATCCGAACATCGTCTGGGCCGGCACCGGGGAAGGAAAGATCCGGAGCCACATCTCGGTCGGGCAGGGGGTCTACAAATCCACCGACGCTGGCGCCACCTGGAGGCTGATGGGGCTCGAGAAGACCGGCCGCATCCCCCGCACCATCATCCACCCCACCAACCCCGACATCGTGTTCGTCTGTGCCCTGGGCCACTCCTATGGCGATCAGCCGGAGCGCGGTGTCTATCGCACGCTCGATGGCGGCGCCACCTGGACCCAGGTCCTCTTCGTGGATCAGAAAACCGGCTGCTCCGATCTGGCTATCGATCCTTCGAACCCCCGCACGCTCTTCGCGGGAATGTGGCAGTTCGAGATCCACACCTGGGGGCGCCGGAGCGGCGGCCCGGGCTCCGGACTCTTCGTCTCCCGCGACGGCGGCGCCACCTGGACCCGCCAGATCGGCAACGGCCTCCCCGCCAGTCCGGTCGGCAAGGTCGCCGTCGCCATCGCGAGGTCCAATCCCCAGCGGGTCTTCGCGGCGATTGAAACCGGCGATGGAATTCCCTGGGAAGGCCAGCCTACCGGCACCGGCCAGCTCTGGCGCTCGGAAGACGGCGGGCGGCGCTGGGCGCTGATCAACCGCGACCGCAACGTCATGGGCCGAGCCCATTACTACTCCCGCCTGGCGGTCTCGCCCGGCGACGAAGACGAGGCCTACTTTCTCACCGCCTCCTTTGCCAAATCCATCGATGGCGGGAGCACCCTCGTACCCCAGAGCGGCGGCCGCGCCCCCGGGGGCGACCATCACGACATCTGGATCGACCCCAACAATCCCGACCGGATGATCGTCGCCCACGACCAGGGGCTTTCGATCTCGGAAAACCGCGGCAGGACCTGGTTCCGCCAGCGGCTCACCAACGCGCAGATCTATCACGTCACCGTGGACAATGCGATTCCCTACAACGTCCTGGGCAACAAGCAGGACGAGCCCAGCTATCGCGGCCCGAGTAACAGCCGGGTGCCCGGCGGCCGGAGCGCCGGCATCAGCCGAGGGATGTGGCACTCGGTGGGCGGTGGCGAGAGCGGCTGGGCCACGCCGGATCCTACCGATCCCACCATCGTCTGGTCCACCGCGTCGGGCTCCGGCAATGTGGGCGGCATCGTGGT
The DNA here is from genome assembly GCA_036396495.1 of Gemmatimonadales bacterium. Classification (GTDB taxonomy): domain Bacteria; phylum Gemmatimonadota; class Gemmatimonadetes; order Gemmatimonadales; family GWC2-71-9; genus SZUA-320. Next base: position 1,693 of record DASWKS010000017.1, on the reverse strand, counting down.
CCGGTTCGAGGAGAATCGGCGGCAGTTCAGGAACGTGGAGGTGTGGCCCCATCAGTCCAACGGACCCGCGGAAGGCGTCCGCTATCGCTTCGTGTGGGACGCGCCGCTGCATATCTCTCCCCACGACCACAACACCATCTACACCGGGAGCCAGCACGTCCACCGCACCCAGGACGGCGGCCAGAGCTGGCAGGTCATCTCGCCCGACCTCACCCGCAACGACCGGAGCCGCATGGGCAGCTCCGGCGGACTGACCGGAGACAACATCGGGGTCGAATATTCCGGCGTGGTCTTCGGCATCGCCGAATCGCCGGTGGAGAAGGGCATGATCTGGGTGGGCACCAACGACGGGCAGGTCCAAGTCACCCGCGACAACGGGACCACCTGGACCAATCTCACCAAGAACCTGCCGCTGCTTCCGGTGTGGGGATCGGTACGCTCCATCGCGCCCTCGCGCTGGGACGCTGCCACCGCCTGGCTCACGGTGGATGCCCACCAGGAGAACAACCGCGACCCGTGGGTCTACCAGACCACCGACTACGGCAAGACCTGGCGCCTCATCGTGAATGGTCTGCCCAAGAACATGTTGAGCTACGCCAAGGTGATCCACGAGGATCCGGTGCGCCGGGGCCTCCTCTACCTCGGCACCGAGAACGCGATCTACGTTTCCTTCAACGCCGGCGAGAGCTGGCTCCCGCTGCAAATGAATCTTCCCCATGCCCCGGTGTCGGGGATCGTGGTGCAGCCGCATTTCAACGACCTGGTGATCTCGACCTACGGCCGGGGCTTCTGGATCCTGGACGACATCACCCCGCTCCAGCAGCTGACCGATTCCGTGCTGAGCAAAGGCGCTCACCTCTTCGCGCCCCGGGCCGCCTACCGCTTCCGTCCCATCACCCCGCCCTCCACCACCTACGACGATCCCACCGTCGGCACCGATCCCGAATACGGCGCGGCGATCAACTACTACCTCCGCGCCCCCGCCAAGGCCCCGCCGACCGTGGCCATTCTCGACGGCGCGGGGCAGGTGATCCGCACCCTCACCGGGCCGAATGCGGCGGGTCTCAACCGGGTGCACTGGGATCTCCGCGGCGCGCTGAGCGCGGAGGTGCGGCTCTTCACCTCTCCCATGTACGCGCCGCATATCGTGCCGGGCGCCGACGGCAGAGTGGCACCGGGAACCGGCCGGATCTCCATCCTACATCCTCCCGGCACCTATACGGTCCGCCTGACGGTGGATAGTGTGACCCAGACTCAGCAACTCCTCGTCCGCAAAGATCCCAACTCGGCCGGCACCGAGGCGGACATCGCGGCCCAGATCCAGGTGGTGAGCGGCCTGCGTGAAGAACTCAACAGCGCGGCATCCGCCGTGAGCCGAATCGAATCGGCGCGGGTGCAGCTCGAGGCACTACAGCGGCTCACCGCCGACTCCGCGGTACGGCGCGCCGCGGCGGACATGAGTCGGAAGCTGATAGATCTGGAGATGAACCTGGTCGAGCTCCGGCTTACCGGCGCGGGGCAGGACGGGGTCCGGTTTGGTTCCAAACTGATCTCAAAGATTGGCTATTTGGCCAACGGCATGTCGAACGGCGACTTCAAGCCGACCAACCAGCACCTCGAAGTGCAGCAGATTCTCTCGACCGAGCTCCGAACCCATCTCACGGCGCTCAATGCTCTGATGACCGGAGACCTG
>DASWKS010000016.1:0-3415 GCA_036396495.1 Gemmatimonadales bacterium | reverse complement strand
CCGCCCGGGTCGAGTCCTTGACCGGAATGGTCACGGTAGGACGTTCCGCCGCGTACATCTCGGCGGTGTCCTTGAACCCGGGGATCTGGCGGTAGTAATCCAGACTGGGACCCCGCAGGACGGTACCGTCCTTCAGGTTCTGCAGCACCACGTTGCCCCGAGCCTCCCACTTCTCCCCATCGCGGAAATAGGTCCCGAAATCGGACGACATGATGACGGTCGAATCCTGGTAACGCACCTTACCGATGAACTGCGCCACCGTCTCCTGGTAGATCGCGACGCTGTCGCTCCGCATCCGGATCGGCAGGTTGCGACAGCGAAAGCGGGCGTTGCCGCCGCCGAAGAAGTTGACGTATCCGGGGGCGACCTCGATCCGGGTGCCTTCGCGCTCCAGGCCGATCAGCTCGATGATGCAGCGCTGCTCGGCCCGGGGCGTCCGCTGGGCGACGGCCGGGACTCCGTACAGCAACAGACCCGCGGTCGCCAGTCGGAAGTTCATGGCTTCCGTTCCTCCAGCGGCACACCCTCGCCCCGCTGGCGTCCCCGCGGCTGCCGGGTCACCACATTCTTGAAGTTGGGATCGGAGGTGAAGCCGTTGCCGCTCAGGATCTCGGTAGGGGATTCATAGAAGAAGACCGAGTCGGAGCGGATCTGGTTGTTGTCCCGATCGTAGATCAGGTGGTTGGTCCGCAGCCGTTTGTTGGTCCCATCCAGGGTCCGCACGAACACGCTGTCCCAGGCTTCGAGGGTGCCGCGGGAGATGTGATACTCGCCTTTCCTGGCGGTGAGCACCGCGCTCTTGTTCCCCTCGGCGTCATTGAAGGTGGCCGTCAGCCGGCGGAGCAAGGCCACCTGACGCTCGGAATACATGTAGGCCGTATCGGCGTAGACCACGCTCTGGACCACTCCGTCCTTGGTGATCTTGGTGGTCATCCCCTCCAGCACCTGATCGGAGCTATCCGCCACGACATTGGAACGGGTTGGGGTGATACCCTGTTCGGCACACCCGACGCCGAAAAGAGCCCCCAGCAGCAGGCACGCGGCACCGCACCCGGAACCCGGAACCCGGAACCCGGAACCCGCGGTTGGGCGGCGGAGGGTCAGAAGGCCCCCGCTCGCATCAGGTCGTGGAGGTGGACCACGCCGACCAGCCGTCCGCCTTCCCCCAGCACCGGCATCGCCATGATGCCCACCCGCTCCATCTGGCCGGTGACGGCGGCGGCCAGGGTGTCATCGGTGGTGGTCCGGGGCGTTCGGGTCATGACCTCGGCGGCCGGAAGGGCGAGGAAATCACCGTCGCGTTCGGCGATCCGGGTGAGGTCGCCGGCGCTGATCACGCCGGCCACCCGCCCCGTCTCCACCACGATGGCGAGGCCGCGATGATGGGCCAGCGCCATGACCACATCCCGCATGGGCGAGTCGGGCCGGACGGTGCCGCCGACGGGCAGCATGACATCGCGCACCTGAAGCAGGAGCTTGCGTCCCAGCGCGCCACCGGGATGCAGCGCGGCAAAGTCATCCTGCGTGAAACCCTTGACCTCGAGCACCGCCACGGCCAGCGCGTCACCCAGGGCCAGCGCCACCGTGGTGCTGGTGGTGGGGGCCAGGCGCAAGGGACAAGCCTCCTGCTCCACCCCGGCGTCGAGCACGACTGCCGCGGCCCGACCCAGGCTCGACGCCCGCTCCCCGGTGAGCGCGATGATCGGGACCTCGAGTCGCTGGAGCGAGCTGATCAGCCCGAACAGCTCCTCCGATTCCCCGCTCTTGCTCACCAGGATCGCCACGTCCTTGCGCCCCACGATCCCCAGGTCGCCGTGCAGGCTGTCAACCGGATGGAGAAAGCTGGCCGGGGTCCCGGTCGACGTGAAGGTCGCTGCGATCTTGCGCGCGATCAGACCGGACTTGCCCACCCCGGACACGATGACGCGGCCCAGAGCGCCGGCGAGCAGCGCGACCGCGTCCCCGAACCGGCGGTCGAGCCGCCCGGCGGCCCGGGTGAGCGCGCTCGCCTCGAGCTCCAGGGTGCGGCGGCCGGCCGCGACCAGATCATCGGTCACGGATCGTCCCTCGCGCCCAGGTAGTGCCGCACCGCCGAGTCGTACTCGTTCCGTTGTCGGAGAAGCCATGTGACCACCTCGCGCACCGCGCCCCGTCCGCCGGGCGCGTGGGTGACGTATCTCGCCAGCGCCTTGACCTCGTCGATGGCATTCGCCACCGCGATCGGCAATCCGACCCGTCTGAGAACCGGGACGTCCGCCAGATCATCGCCCACGAAGGCCACTTCATCCCAGTGGTAGCCCCGCCGCGCCAGCAGGTCGGCGAAGGGCGGCACTTTGTGGCCGTCTGCGACCTGGATCAGCTCCGCCACCTTGAGCTCGGTGGCGCGCAAAGTGGTGGACTCCGAGAGCCGCCCGCTCACCCACACCACCTCGATCGGCCCACCCCGGAGCAGGCCCAGACCCAACCCGTCCTGGATATCGAACCGCTTCATCTCGACCCGCTGGCCGTCCACCAGGCCGAGGTACACCGCGTTGTCGGTGAGCACGCCGTCCACATCCAACGCCAGCAATCGCACCCGTGCCGCGGCCTCGGTGCTGCTCATCCCTGGCTCTCACGCGCCCGCCGCCAGAGATCGAGTGTGCGATGCAAGAGCCACGGCAGTCGATCCAGGGGCCATTGCGTGGCCGCGTCGCTCAGCGCCCGGGCCGGGTCGGGGTGGGTCTCCAGAAAGAACCCGTCGGCCCCGGCCACTGCGGCGGCGGCGAGGAGGGCGGGCACGTGTTCCCGCTGGCCGCCGCTTCCGCCACCCGGGCCCTGCCCCGGCTGTTGCACCGAATGGGTGGCATCGAAGATCACCGGCACCCCGGTGGCGTCATGGAGCCGGCGCAGGTTTCGCATATCGACCACCAGGTCGCCGTAGCCGAAAAAAGTGCCCCGCTCGGTCACCGCGATCTCGGAGGAGCCGCCCGCGCGCACTTTCTCCACGGCACCGATCATCCCGTCGGGATCCATCCACTGACCCTTCTTGATATTGACCGGCTTGCCGGTGCGGCCCGCCGCCCGTAGCAGATCGGTCTGGCGCGAGAGGAAGGCCGGGATCTGGAGCACGTCCACCACCTGGGCCGCCACCAACGCCTGGGACCCGTCATGGATGTCCGTGAGAAGCGGGAGGCCGCTCCGGTCCCGGACCCGCTCCAGCGCGCGCAGCCCCTCTTCAACCCCGGGACCGCGGGCGCCCTCCAGCCGGGCCCGGTTGGCCTTGTCGAACGAGGCCTTGAAGCACACCCGGATCCGATGGGCATCGGCCAGCCGGACCAGCGCCTCGGCCACGGTCGCCATCACGTCGTCCGACTCCACCACACAGGGCCCGGCGATAAGAAAGGGCGCCGAGCCGAACGACCAGCCACTCACCGTG
>DASWKS010000015.1:0-2270 GCA_036396495.1 Gemmatimonadales bacterium | reverse complement strand
GAGGGTGAACGGTTCCTGCGCGAGGCCACCCAGGTCAAGAACATCTGGATTCCGTACGGCGCCTAAACTGCCAGTCGAAGGCGGTCGAAGGGGGCTTCGCCGGGTGATTCTGGCGAGCTTCATCGGGACAACCATCGAGTGGTACGATTTCTTCCTCTACGGGACCGCGGCTGCGCTGGTCTTCAACCGGCTGTTCTTTCCGACCCTCGATCCGCTGGCCGGGACGCTGAGCGCGTACGGCACCTTCGCCGTCGGGTTCGTTGCCCGGCCGTTAGGCGGAGCGGTCTTCGGCCACTACGGCGATCGGGTGGGCCGCCGGACCATGCTGGTCTGGTCGCTGCTCCTGATGGGGATCGCGACCGCGCTGATCGGGCTCATTCCGGCCTACGATCGCATCGGGGTCTGGGCTCCCGTGCTGCTGGTGCTGCTTCGATTCATCCAGGGGATCGGCGTGGGCGGCGAATGGGCCGGTGCCGTGCTCATGGTGGTCGAGCATTCCGGCGGGGAGCGCCGGGGCTTCCATGGGGCCTGGCCCCAGATGGGCGTCCCGGCCGGGTTGCTGCTCTCCACCGGCATCTTCGCCCTGCTCTCGGCCACCTTGAGCGAGACCGCCCTGCTCGCCTGGGGCTGGCGCATCCCGTTTCTCATCTCGGTGATCCTGATCGGGGTCGGGCTCTTCATCCGGCTCAGGCTCCTGGAGACACCGGCCTTCGCCCGACTCAAGGAATCCGGCCGGGAATCGCGGGTGCCGTTGGTGGACCTGTTCCGGGAGCATCCGCGCGAAATCCTGGTGGGGATGGGCATGCGCTTCGCGCAGAACGTGCTGTTCTACGTCTACACCGTGTTCGTGCTGAGCTACGGCGAGAAAACCCTGGGATATCCTCGCGGCACCATGCTGGGCGGGGTCATGCTGGCCTCGATCGTCGGCCTGTTCTCGATTCCGTTCTGGTCCCACTTGTCCGACCGGGTCGGCCGCCGGCCGGTGTACCTCACGGGCGCCGTCATTTCACTGCTGTTCGTGTGGCCCTTCTTCTGGCTGCTGGGTCGGGGGTCCACCGCGTTGATCTGGCTGTCCATCGTATTCGCGATGAATGTGGGACACGATCTCATGTATGGACCGATGGCGGCGTACCTGTCCGAGCTGTTCGGAACCCACGTGCGGTACAGCGGGGCGTCGCTGGTCTATCAGCTGACGTCGGTGTTCTCGGGCGGGCTCGCACCGTTCATCGCCACGCTCCTCATGGCCCGTTACGGCACCGGCGCGGTTGCGGCCTATCTGGGGATCGCATGCACGATTACGGTGGTGGCGACCTGGTTCGCGCCCGAAACCCACCGAAGAAACCTGTAGCTCAACGGCCGCAGACTACCGGCAATCCTTCCAGGGTTCCCCGACTCAAGACGTGCAGTACGGCCGGCCGGGCGCAGCCGAAGCTCGCCCCGTGGTGGGCCGCCGAGTCGACGAGATGCCGGTGTACCGGGAGGTGGCGCGCGACTCGCTCCGCCATCTCCGGCGGAGTCACCGGGTCGAAGTAGCCCGAAACCAGGAGAGTAGGTACCGGTGCTTGCAACGGCCGCCGGAAGCTCGGGTCCATCGGTGCCCGGGGCCATCCCTGGCATGCCCCCCGATACTCATCGATCAGGTAGGTCCCGAGAAAGCTCCTGGTCGTCGCCACCGGCACGTCCGCCTCCCGGATGAACGGTATTTCCTCGCTGCAGAACACCGCCAGATGGAGTCCTTCGGCGAAATCCTCCTCGAAGTCGGCGGCACGGCCCCAATACCGCTGTGCAAAGTCGCTCAGATCACCGGTGCGGGCCGCGGCCTCGATCATGGCTGGGAGCCGGCGCGACTGATCGGCCCGATAAAGGATCCCGCGGACCCCGTACCCGAAATCACCCAGATGCATGGTGACCTCCACCGGGGGACGGCCGGGCGGCGTGACTCTGGTCTGAACCGGACCGGCGCGGACCTTTTCCACCAGGCTCTTCCACTGCGCGTCGAGGTTGGGGAAGGAATCGTGACAGGTCCGTCGGGCGCGGCAGGAGGCGAGCAGCCGGTCGACCGATTGCTGCAGTGTGGAGGCATAATTGAGCGGCGCGGTGAAGTCGAACGGTACCACCCCATCCAGGATCATGGCCTGAACCCGGTCGGGGTGTCGCCGAGCATAGGTTTGCGCCACCCGGGTTCCGAAGGATCCTCCCCAGAGAATCAGCCGTTCGTATCCCAACGCCCGCCGAACCTGCTCCAGATCCTCGGCCACCCGGTCGCTGGT
>DASWKS010000014.1:0-8054 GCA_036396495.1 Gemmatimonadales bacterium | reverse complement strand
CTGTTCCTGAGCGAGGCCGACATCGGCGCCACCAACCGGGTCCAGGTCGCGCGCTTCCGCTCCATCGGGCGGCTCCAGCCGGGCGGCCCGGTGCTGCTCAGGGGGGTCCGGATCGGCACCGTCCAGTCGGTGCGGCTGGCCGATGACAACTGGGTGGAGGCCGAGCTCCGGGTCGACCGCCAGGTCGAGCTCCCGCCCCGGCCCGCGGTGGTGGTGATCTCGGCCAGCCTGTTCGGGGAGTGGCAGGCGGAGATCGTGAGCCAGGACCAGCTGCCTAACAATCCCGGCATCCGGGCCGACATCCAGGCGGCGGCCCAGGGCGCCGGCGACCGCTGGCCCGGCGCCGACATGCCCGGCATCGGAGAGCTCACCGCCCAGGCCAACCGGATCGCCAACGACGTCGGCCTCATCACCTCGCGGGTCGAGGGGGCGATCGACTCCGCCGTGATTGCCGACCTGCGCCGCAGTGTCGCGGACCTGACGGCCATCACCGCCCACCTGACCCAGTTCGCCAAGGAAGAGACCTCCACCATCGGCCGGATCACCGGCCGGGCGACCGCGATCACCGAGAACCTCGACGTCACCACGGCAGCCCTCCGCAACACGATGCGGCGGGTCGACACCGCCACCAGCACCGGCGACTTGCAGGAAATCTTCGGCAACGCCCGCACCACCACCGCCAACCTGCGGGATGTCTCGTCCGACCTGAAGCAGCTCTCGAGCGCGGTGCTGGGCACCCGCGAGGCCATGCTCCGCACCCTGGCCGGTCTCGATTCGGTAATGATCCGGCTGCAGCGGGGCCAGGGCACCTTCGCCAAGCTCACCACCGACTCCACGCTCTACGTGGAAACCACCGCCGCCATCACCGAGCTCCGGTCGCTCATCGCCGACATCCGGATCAATCCGCGGAAGTACTTCCGCTTCTCGGTGTTTTGATGGGTAAGCGGCGGCCGGTGCGCGAAGTCAGCGCAGGCGGCATCATCTTCCGGCGATTGCCCGACAATTCGCTCCGCTTCCTGCTGATTCGCGATTCCTACGACAAGTGGGGGCTGCCCAAGGGGCACCTCGAAGAGGGTGAGACCCCGGCCGAGGCCGCCCTGCGCGAAACGCGCGAGGAAGTAGGTCTGGGGGATCTCCGGCTCATCGGTCCCATTCGAATCATCGACTGGCACTTCCGGGCCAAGGGCGGCAAGCTGGTCCACAAGTTCTGCCATTTCTTTCTGCTGGAATCGCCGGGGGACGAGCCCGTCCCGCAGCTCGATGAGGGCATCACCGCCTGCCGCTGGTGCCCGCTGGATGAGGCCCTCGCCGATTTGAGCTACGACAATGCGCGCGGGGTGCTGCGCCGCGCGGGAGACATGGCCCGCACCCTGACCGCGGTGGGCGCGGGCCGGCCTCGCGAGGTTCCGAAGCCGATCCAGCCGGTCTGAGCCATGGCGGCCGTCGCTGCCCTGCTCGATACCCGCGGCGCCCTCCAGTCGCTGCGGCGCAGCCTGCCTCCTCCAGCCCGCCGGCTGTGTGCCTGCCGGTCGCCCCAGGCGCTTCGCCGCACCCTGGGAACCCGGCTGCTGGACGCCGTGGTCGTGGGTCACCGCGCCCTCCGCAGCCCCGAGTTGCTCGCCTTCCGGACCCAGTTTCCCGCGCTCCCGGTGGTGGTCTATGGGGCGTTCCGTCCCGACGACGGTGCGCTGCTGCTGCGGCTGGAGGATGCCGGGAGTGTCGCGGCGATCGCGGTCGAAGGAGTGGACGATGCCGTGGTGGGAGAAATGGTACGGGCGGAGACCCTGAGCGCCAGGCGCCGGGCGGCCCTGTCGCAGGCCCCTCGCCTCCTGCGACTCACCGATGGGATTCAGCGCCGGACCTGGGATGTCCTGGTGGCGGGATCGAGCTGGCGCCTCGGAACCCAAGAACTGGCGGCTCGGCTCGACCTCAGCCGGGAACATCTGTCGCGTCAGTTCGCGGCTGGGGGCGCGCCCAACCTGAAACGGGTGATCGACTTCCTGCGCATCGTGACGGCCGCGCAGCTGCTCACCAACCCGGGCTACGACCTCATCACCGTGGCGCGGCTGCTGGGTTTCTCCACCGTGAGTCACCTGCACGCGATGGCTCGCCGAACCGCCGGTCAGCCCGCCGCCCGGCTGGGAAGCCTGGCGCCGCCCGAGATCCTGGCCGCCTTTGTTCGGGTCGGCACCCGGTCACGCCGGGAGTGACTTGCCTTGCCCTGGCCTCCCCATTGTGATTATTTTCACAAGCGAACCCCACGCGTTCTTTAACCCGCGCTCACGCAGAGACCATGGCTACTGAAACCACCCTCCGGCCCGGCGAACTCAAGGACGTGCTGCTCAAGGAGATCGAAGCCGCTCAGTTGGGCGCGGTCGACGTCGCGGAGGTCGGGACCGTGCTGGAGGTGCGCGACGGGGTCGCCCGGATCTACGGTCTTCGCAACGCCATCGCCGGTGAGATGCTGGAGTTCACCGCCCAGGGGACCGGAGACGTGGTCACCGGGCTGGTCCTCAACCTGGAGCAGGACAACGTCGGCGCCGCCGTCATGGGCGACTATCTCAAGCTCAAGGAAGGCGATGAGGTCCGCTGCACCGGTCGTCTGCTGGAAGTGCCGGTGGGCGAAGCCATGCTGGGCCGGGTGGTGAACGCTCTGGGACAGCCGATCGACGGCCGGGGCGACATCGCCTACCAGGCGACCCGGCCGGTGGAGATGATCGCGCCCGGGATCGTGGTGCGGCAGCCGGTGAAGGAGCCGTTACAGACCGGGATCAAGGCCATCGACGCCATGACGCCGATCGGGCGGGGCCAGCGGGAGCTGATCATCGGCGACCGGGGCACCGGCAAGACCGCCATCGCGGTCGATACCATGATCAATCAGAAGGGGCAGGGCGTCGTCTGCGTCTACATCGCGATCGGCCAGAGGCTCTCGACCGTGGCGACCGTGGTGGAGCGGCTCAAGGACGCCGGGGCCATGGAATACACCATCGTGGTGGTCGCGTCGGCCTCCGACCCGGCCCCGCTGCAGTTCATCGCGCCTTACACCGGCTGCGCCATCGCCGAGCATTTCATGTACACCCAGGGCAAGGCCACGCTCTGCATCTACGACGATCTCTCCAAGCAGGCCACGGCCTACCGTCAGATGTCGCTGATCCTGCGCCGGCCGCCGGGACGCGAGGCCTATCCCGGCGACGTGTTCTACCTCCACAGCCGCCTGCTGGAGCGGGCCGCCAAGATCTCGGAGGACCCGAACGTGGTCAAGGCCGACCCCCGCATCAAGGTGCCGGGCGGGTCGCTCACCGCGCTGCCGATCATCGAGACCCAGGGCGGCGACGTCTCGGCCTATATCCCCACCAACGTCATCTCGATCACCGACGGCCAGATCTTTCTCACCACCGATCTGTTCTACTCCAACGTGCGGCCGGCGGTGGATGCGGGCATCTCAGTCAGCCGGGTGGGCGGCAACGCGCAGGTCAAGGCGATGAAACAAGTGGCCGGGCCGCTCCGGCTCTCCCTGGCCCAGTTCCGGGAGCTGGAAGCCTTCTCCCAGTTCGCCTCCGATCTCGATGCGGCGACCCAACGGCAGCTGCAGCGGGGCGCCCGGCTGGTGGAGGTGCTCAAACAGCCGCAGTACCGGCCCATGGCGGTGGAAGATCAGGTGGCCATCATCTGGGTGGTGACCAACGGCTTCCTCGACAGCGTGGACGTGCGCCATATCCGGCAGTGGGAGCGCGACTTTCTCCAGTACCTTCGCACCACCCAGCCCAAGGTGCCGGAGACCATCCGCACCAAGAAGACGCTCGATGACGATCTGACCGCCAGGCTGCGGGCGAGCGTTGAGGCCTTTTCGCCCCTCTTCCGGGCCGAGTAGAGGAGCCGCGGGATGGCCAACAAGGGGCGTGCGCTCAAGGGGCGCATCCGGTCGGTCCAGAACACCAAGAAGATCACCAAGACGATGGAGTTGGTCTCCACGTCGAAGATGAAACGGGCCCAGGACCGGGTGGCGGCGGCCCGGCCCTACGCCGCCGCGCTGGCCGAGGTGATCGGCGATCTCTGGACCCCGGAGCTGGCGGAACAGTTCGCTCTGCTCAAGCAGCCGGCCCCGCCGACGAAGGGCGGTCCCACCCGGGTCTCGCTGATCCTGATCACCTCCAACCGCGGGCTGTGCGGCGCCTTCAACGGGAACCTCATCAAGGAAGCCCGCCGCCGGATCGAAGCGCTCGAGGCCCGGGGGTATAGCGTCGATCTCCACTGCGTGGGCCGGAAGGGCGCCGGCTATTTCAAGTATCTGGGGCGCCCGCTCGCGTCCGACCGGTCCGACATCGGTGATTCGCCCACGTCGGCCCATGCCGCCAGCGTGGTCGGGCCCTTGATCGACGACTTTGCCGCGGGCCGGATCGCCGGTGTGGAGATGGTGCAGGCGCGGTTCCAGAGCGCGCTCTCGACCCCGCCCCTCCTGGTCAAGGTGCTGCCGATCGCGCCGCCGGCGCGGACCGGCCGCCGCCCGGATTACATCCTCAAGCCGGACGCCGCGACCATCCTGGAGAGCCTGCTCCCGCTCTACGTCCGCAACCTGGTCTATCGCGGGCTGGCCGAGACCGCGGCGTCGGAGCACGCGGCCCGGCGCACGGCGATGAAGAATGCGACCGACAACGCCACCGAGATCGTGCAGCTGCTGACCCGGGTGTACAACCGGAACCGCCAGGCGGTGATCACCCAGGAGATTGCCGAGATCGTGGGCGGGGCGGCGGCGCTGGAGGGGTAACCACTTTGACGATTGACAATTGACTATTGTCGATTGAGCACCGGCGTTCCGTCGTGCGCAATTGTCAATCGCCAACTGTCAATCGTCAATAGAAAAACCGTATGGTTGAGAGAAAGCTCAGATTCTATGACCGCCACTGCAACTCAGAATGTTGGAACGGTCGTGCAGGTCATCGGGCCGGTGCTCGACATCGAGTTTGCCCCCGAAAAGCTGCCGGAGATCTACTCGGCGGTGCGGGTGGACGACGAGTCGGGCCCGCTCCCGGTTCACCTGGTGGCGGAAGTGCAGCAGCACATCGGCCAGAATGTGGTCCGAGCCGTGGCCATGAGCTCCACCGACGGGGTCTCCCGCGGCATGCAGGCGCTCGATACCGGCGGTCCCATCACGGTGCCGGTGGGTGAGGTGCCCCTGGGACGGATCCTGAACGTGCTGGGCGATCCAGTGGACGGCGGGGCGCCCATCCCGGCCGGCACCGAGCGCTGGCCCATCCACCGCGCCACGCCCAAGTACGTCGACCTCGAGCCCAAGACCGAGATCTTCGAGACCGGCATCAAGGTCATCGATCTGATCGCCCCCTTCGTGAAGGGCGGCAAGATCGGTCTCTTCGGCGGCGCCGGCGTGGGGAAGACGGTGGTCATCCAGGAGCTGATCAACAACGTGCAAAAGGGCCACGGGGGTCGCTCGGTCTTCTGTGGGGTGGGCGAGCGGACCCGGGAAGGGAACGACCTCTACCACGAGTTCAAGGAAGCCAACATCCTGGGCTCGGTGGCGCTCATCTACGGCCAGATGAATGAGCCGCCCGGCGCCCGGCTCCGGGTAGGGCTGACCGGCCTCACCGTGGCGGAGTACTTCCGCGACATCGAAGGCCAGGACGTGCTGCTCTTCATCGACAACATCTTCCGCTTCACCCAGGCCGGCTCGGAAGTGTCCGCCTTGTTGGGGCGGATGCCGAGCGCGGTGGGCTACCAGCCGACCCTGGGGACCGAGATGGGTGACCTGCAGGAGCGGATCACCTCGACCACCAAGGGCTCCATCACCTCGGTGCAGGCCATCTACGTCCCCGCCGACGACCTGACCGATCCGGCCCCGGCCACGGCCTTCGCCCACCTCGATGCCACGGTGGTGCTGTCCCGCGCCATCGCGGAGCTGGGGATCTATCCCGCCGTGGATCCGCTCGACAGCTCCAGCCGGATCCTCGATCCCCAGTTCATCGGCGAGCGGCACTACCAGGTGGCCATCGGGGTGCAGCAGACCCTGCAGCGCTACAAGGCGCTGCAGGACATCATCGCCATTCTGGGCATGGACGAGCTGTCCGAGGAAGACAAGCTGATCGTGGCCCGGGCCCGCCGGCTGCAGCGGTTCCTCTCGCAGCCGTTCCACGTGGCGGAGCAGTTCACCGGCTTCCCCGGCAAGTATGTCAAGCTGGAGGACACCATCGCCAGCTTCGCGCGAGTCCTGGCCGGCGAGTTCGATCACCTGCCGGAGCAGGCGTTCTACATGCAGGGCGGCATCGAGGACGTCGTTGCACGTTCGAAACAACTGGCGACCTCCTGATGCGTGTGCTCGTGATTTCGCCCGAGGCGTCTATGTTTGACGGAGATGCCGAGTCGGTCGTCGTGCCGGTGTACGACGGACAGGTCGGCATCCTCCCCGGTCACGCACCCTTCATGGCTCCCCTCGGTCGCGGCACGCTGACCATCACGCACCAGGGACAGCCGCGGCGGTTTCGGGTGAACGGCGGATTCCTGCAGGTCGTTTCCAATACTGTCCGCGTCGTCGCGGAACAAGTCCAGGGGGAGGCGCATGAGTCGTAAGCTCACGCTGCTCATCGGCACACTGGCGTGCGTCGCGGTCGACGCCGCCGCCCAGACGGTCGGCACGCCCGTCTTCATGGCGCCCTTTCGCGCCTTCACCTCCTCCGAATTCGGAGCCACCTTCAGCGATCCCGGCAACGGATGGGCCCTGGAAGGGGCCTACCGCTACGGCAGCGGTGGTTGGGACATCGGGGTCCGGGCCGGGTTCTGGAACTTCGAGCGGGCTGGCGACGACGACCTGTACGTGCTCGCGGGCGCCGATTTCCGGTACCGGGTCATTACCCACACCGAGGAGTTTCCGCTCGATGGCGCGGTGACCTTCGGCATCGGGGGCGCCTTCGGCGACAACTCGGTCGGGTTCGTGCCGGTGGGTCTGTCGCTGGGCCGCCGGGTGGAGCTGGAGGACAGCGATGTCAGCTTCGTGCCCTACCTGCATCCGATCATCGGGTTCACCTTCGGCGACAACAGCGACGGCATCTTCGCGCTGGGCCTCGGGGTGGACTTCAAGCTGAGCAGCCGGTTCGATCTCCGGATCACCGGCGGCATCGGTGACATCGAGGGCATCGGTATCGGATTCGCCTGGGTGCGATAAGCCGGCATCGCGTGCGGCTTCTCCTGCTGGGTTCGACGGCAGCCCTGGCTCTGACCGCTCAAGCAGCGGCGCAGACGCCGGGGCTGGCCATTCATGGCGCCGGGCTGCCGGGCGGAATACACGTCGGTGCGACGGCCGGCCTTAGTGGATCATCCAGCTGGCCGGGTGAGGCGTTCGCCCTGGGTGCCTCGCTCGGATTCAGCAGCGGGCGAATCGGGGTGGTGGGAACGGTGGGCCGAATTGATTTCGACGCCGATCCGTTCGAGTCGAGCTTGACCGTCGGGGTACGCGGGGTACTCCGGCTGTTCGGCGGCGGACTCGACATCCCGCTCCAGGTCGACGCCTTCGCAGGGTATGGCCGCTTCGATGAGCCGGATGAGCGATGTCTCAGTTGCCCTATCCCATGGAGTGCTCGCGGGGCCTACCACGTGCCCGCGGGCCTGGGCCTGACCCTCAATTTGAGCACACCGGTGTTCTCGATTCGTCCCTGGCTGGCCCCTCGCGTCGAGCTGTTCACCGGACTGAGCGGTGACGTCGGCGTCACGGAAACGGACTGGGCGGCCTCTGCCGGGGTGGATCTCCGGTTCCTGGGCGGCCTCGGGCTCACGGTGGCATGGGACAAGATCGAGCACGTCGATCAGATCATCGGCTTCGGCGTCACCTACCGCTTCTAGTCATTGGAGAGCTCCCGTATGTCCACTTGCCGGGCCTTCGTCGCCGCGCTGCTGTTGGCTGCGAGCGGGTGCGCGCAGACCTTCGACGCGACGGCGCTCGGCATCCCGGTTACCATGGCCAGCCAGGCCGGCCCGGCGCCCCAAGGCGAGCGCTTCCGGGTCAACTCCACCAGCCTGTTTGCCGCCTGGGGCCTGCTGCCGATTACCCG
>DASWKS010000013.1:0-3046 GCA_036396495.1 Gemmatimonadales bacterium | reverse complement strand
CGTCCGTCAGAATGGACTTTGCCGCGCTGTGGGATGAGGCAGAGTCCTTCGAGACCTTCCTGGCCCGCGCGAAAAAACTCCGGCCCCTTTGGGCAGGGGTCTACCGGAGCGCCACGATTCCGGCCTGGGCGCTGGAGGGCTACGGGAGCCTGCCGGACGGCCTGAAGCTTCTGGTGCTGAACGCCGATTGGTGTCTGGATTCGGCCAGCACCGTGCCGATCCTGGCACGGCTGGCGGAACGGGTTCCGGGAGTGGAGCTGGGTCTGCTGGAGCGGGACGATCACCTCGAGCTGATGGATCGTTATCTCACTGAGGGCACCCGATCCATCCCGCTCGTCATTCTGCTCGACCGCGATTACCACGAGGTGGCTCACTGGGGCCCTCGGCCGGCGGAGCTGCAATCCTGGGTCCGGCTCCATCTGGAGGAGCTCTCCAAAGCAGAACGGCAGAAGGAACAACGCGGCTGGTATGCGAGGGATCGGGGAGAAACTGTCTTACGGGAAATCCTTACCAAAGTACTGAGTACTGAGTACTGAGTACTGGTAGTCAGTACTGGTAGTTAGAAGCTCCACCCCGATCCCATGCTGAACTGAAACCCATCCCCGCCGACGGCGAAGGTGAATTGCAGTACCGTCGAGCGGAGGATGCGCATTGCCAGGCCGACCCCTCCGCCGACGTGAAGGGTATTGGATTCGGCGGCCTTCACCTCCTGCACCATCCCCGCGTCGATGAACCCGATGCCGGTAAAAGCGCCGTAGTCGCCGAAGTTGAGAATGTCCTGGCGGAACTCGAGCGAACCCACCACCACCTGCCGCCCGGTGTACCGGCCGTACACGAAGGCCCGATGCGATTCGGGTCCGCCCAGCAGCGGGATGGATCGCTCCCAGGCATGGAGCGTGTAGCGGGCGTCGAGCGGGGCCCCGGATTCGATGCTCCGGACCAGCACGCGGCTGGCGAGAACGGCGCCTTCCCACGGCGGAATGGACCCGGTGGCGAAGACAAAAGCACCACTGTATCCCTCGCCGCCTGAACCGGTCTCCAACCCGGCTTCAACGAAAACGCCGCGCGAGGCCACGAACTCGTTGTCCCGGACATCGAGGATGAGGCGCACCTGCCCCAGCACATCGACATCGCTCGGATCCCCCGGCGGTTGGGGACAGGGCTCACCGGGCAGGCACGGGACCTGGATGAAATGGTCGTCCAGGAAACGCGACCCACCGGGCAAGGTGGCGAAGCGGGCGTCGGTGATGCTTCCACCCAGCGACAGGTGCAGCGGGCCCACCAGCTGCCGGGTCAGCTCGACCCGGCCGAAGTAGCGGCTGCGGCGCATCCGGTTGACCCAGGTGTTCTCAGCCGGAGGATCCTCGGTCTCCTCGGTGTCGTTGCCGCGGCCGAAGTAGCCGAACCGGTTTTCGCGCACGGCTCCAGCCGCGCCATACAACCGCCAGCCGGGTGCCAGACGGGGGAATTTGAGATGTCCGATCAGAAACCGGCTGCCGCTGGCATTGATGCCTCCCTCGAGCGACAGGCTCTGCGCGAACGGCACCCGGTCGAAATAGTCCGCCGGTTGCCCGTATTGATAGTGCAGCACCACCGACAGCTGGTCGTTGGGTCCCTTGAGAAAGTAGGGATAGTAGCTGGCACCCCACGGCTCCTGCGCCGCCAGGGGGGTCGCGCACAGCACCAGACCGGTGGCCCACGTCGATAATCGCATCAACGGCGGGGTTGATAGAGGAAGGCGGCGTCGCGCAGCTCCCCCTTTGATCCGTCGTGCACCGCGTAACGGGCGGGGAACAGTGACCCGGCCCCGATCTCGCCCTTCTTGTTGAGGGCGTAGAACACGAGCCCGAACCGGGGCCGGCCCTGCTCATCGATCAGGGGCGGCGGCGTCAGCTCCACGACCCGTCGGAGGGTCTCGAGGCAGGCATCGGTCGGTGACATGCCGCGGCGCATGTTCTCCACGGTCAGGAACCCGCCGCAGACCATGATGTTGGATTCGCCCCGCCCGGTCGATCCAGCCGCGCCGATCTCGTTATCGGTGTACTGTCCCGCCCCGATGATGGGCGAGTCCCCGGCCCGTCCCGGAATCTTCCACGCCAGACCGCTGGTAGTCGTGACCGAGGAGATCTCGCCCTTCTCGTTGATGAGGTTGAGGTTGATGGTCCCGGTCGGCCGGGCCGCGAGCGGTTCTCCCTGGGGGATGTCGATCCAGTCGTCTTCCTTGCCGCGGTTGGCGCGCCACCGGAGCCAGGCCTCCCGCGACTTGGGGGTCAGCAGGTCCTCCTCCTTGAAGCCGTAGGACAGCGCGAACCGCTTGGCGCCGGCCCCCACCAGGAGAATGTGACTGGTGTACCGCAATACCAGCCGGGCTACTTCGCTCGGCGTCTTGATCCCTTCCAGCGCCGCAACCGCCCCGGCTCGCCGGGAGGGCCCGTGCATGCAGGAGGCGTCCAACTGCACTACGCCCTCCTCGTTGGGGAGCCCCCCGTACCCGACCGACATGTCCTCCGGATCGAGCTCCTGGATCTTGACGCCCTCGACCCCCGCGTCGAGTGGGTCCATCCCCTGCGTCATCAGCTCGACCGCGCGGTTCACCGCCCTGAGTCCGTTGCTCGAGCTCACGGCGGCAATCCGCGCCTGCCGCGGCCGAGGCACAAAGGGCGCGACGGAACGCGGCTCCGCCCCGGCGGGCACCGCGCCCGCCGCCAGTGCCGCGGCAGCGCCGAGAAAGGTCCGGCGGGAGACAGGATCGGACATGCGGGCTCCGGTCTGGGGAAGGAACAGGTCTGGAATTGAAGGCGCGAACCGGGGGTGGTGTCAATTGGTGCGGTCGAAGGAGTCGAAGGAGTCGAAGGGGTCCTTCGACTCCTTCGACTGCCTTCGACCCCTTCGACTGCCCCGGAGCGGCTTGCCGCCCGTTTGGCAGACTCCTACGTTTTCCCCACTGTGCGCTCATCCAGGTCGCGCGAAGCCGGGGTCATCCCGCCGCGGTTTCTCCGCTTCGTGTTCGGCGGTGTGTTCGGCCTCGCCACCTTGGTGGCCGTCC
>DASWKS010000012.1:0-16110 GCA_036396495.1 Gemmatimonadales bacterium | reverse complement strand
CGCCGCCGCCGCCGACTCCATCGGCTCGTTCTGCCGTGCCACCCCTCCCGGCTCCACCGTCTGGTTTCTGTTGTCGGGGGGCGCCACCAGCCTGATGGCAGGCCCCGAGACCGGCCTCACGGTGGATGACCTGCGTCGCACCTACGACCAGTTGCTGCGCTCGGGCCTCGACATCCGGGCGATGAACCTGGTGCGGAAGCGGCTCTCGCGGTGGGGCGGCGGCAAGCTCGCCATGGCGCTGTCGCACACGCGGGTACTCCAGTACACCATCTCCGACGTGGTGGGTGATGCCCTCGATGCCATCGGATCGGGGCCCGCCGTGCCTGATACCGGGAGCGCTGGAGAGGCCGTGACGCTGATCGACCAGGCCGGGCTCCGGGCGGAGATTCCGGCAGCCGCGATGCGTCGACTCGACGACATGGCGGCGGGCAAGCTGCCCGACTTGCCTCCGGCTCGTTCGCCGGCGTTCGCCCAGGTGACCACGGCGATCGTCGCGTCGAATCGCACCGCGATCCAGGCGGTCGCGGATCTGGCGCGAGAACGCGGCTGGGAAGTCGAGGATGAAGCGCAGCCGCTCCGCGGCGAGGCCGCGGAGGCGGGTGCGGAGCTGGCCCAGCGCCTGCTGGCCGAGCCGGGACGTCGAATGTTGTTGGCGGGAGGGGAGACGACGGTGCGGGTATCGCAGGCGACCGGCCAGGGGGGGCGGAGTCAGGAGCTGGCGCTGGCGGCGGCCCGGATTCTGGCGCGCTCAAAGTCCGCGGTCGCACTCCTGGCTGCCGGGACCGATGGACGCGATGGACCGACCGATGCGGCGGGAGGGCTGGTCGATCAGGAGACCTGGCGGCGGATCAAGACGGCGGGCATCGATCCGGCCGTCGCCCTGGCCAACCACAACGCCTATCCCGCGCTGGCGGCGGCCGGCGACCTGCTCCGCACCGGGCCGACCGGGACCAATGTGATGGACCTGGTCATAGCTGCCACACAATAGGCAGGGAGCAGGAAGCAGGAAGCAGGGAGCAGGGAGCAGGGAGCGGGGAGTGGAGGAGAGGGGAGCTGGACAGCGGGTCCTGCTTCCTACTTCCTGCTCCCTGCTTCCTGCTCCCTGCTCCCTGCTTCCTGCTCCCTGCTCCCTGCTTCCTGCTTCCTGTGTTTAGAGGTCACGGTCGCAACTTCGCCGGCGGGACCCAGTCCTTCCCCAGAATCACCGTCACGTCGACCCGGCGCAGGGTGTCGATCGCCACCCGGACCGTTCCGACGCCCAGGGCGCGCGCCACCAGCCGGCCCCGATCGGCCCGGCCCCGCCTGACAAGAATCAGCGTGGTGTCGGTCAGGACCTCGGCGGTTCCGTAGCTCACCACGTCGATGCCGGCGTCCCGCAGGGCGAGCGTCCCCAGGCGGGCGTACCCGGCCCGATTGCTCCCGTTCAGCACTTCGGCCATCAGACGACCGTCCTTCGCGTCCAGTCCGATCGAAGGCCGCGCCGCCGGATCCGGCTTGTTACACCCCGCACACCACACCAGCCCCACCCACCACGCGAATCTCACCCCGGCCATCCACCCGCGGCATGGTTCCAGAACCGCCAGGTGGTTTCCGGGATGAACCAGCCCGAACCGACCAGCCACGCGACCCGGCGGCCGGCGACTTCCCGCAGGACCTCCTTGGGCGCCTCGGGGAAACGGGTGACCAGCTCGGCCCGGGCCTCCCGGTCGAACGAACGGCCCGGCTCGAGAAAATCGGCGCAGTAGAGCGCCTGGCCCACCCGATCCCAGTGCGCCGACCCGACCGAGTGCCAGTGTACCGCCCCGAGAATCCCGGGATCCTGCTCGCCGTCGGCCGCCGCGCGGACCGAGGCGGCGGGGCCGTGCAGCAGCTCGGTCGGACCCGGCTCATCCGGCGCCAGCCGCCGCAACTCGGCTTCCGGCGCGTCCCGCAAGGCATCGTGCAGCCAGGCGGCCCGGAGCCACCGGTCTCGTTCGGGCTCGGCGAGGTGCAGGGCGTCGGCCCACCCGTCGAGCAGCCCGACCACGCGTTCGATATGAGCCAGCCGCGCGGGCGTCACCTGCGCCCACGGAGGAAGACCAGGCATGATCAGCCGACGACGAAGTGACGGGCGATGCGCTGCAGGTCGACCACGATCTGTTCCAGCAGCGCGATGGCCTGCTCGAGCTCCGCCTGGCTGCGGGAGGCGGTGACGGCCTGCGACGCGAGCAGCTCGACCTCGCCCCGGGTTTGACGGGAAGAGTCCGCCACCTGGCGGATCTGGCCGGCGAGGCGCTGGCTGGCCTGCTCCTGCGCCGCGGCCGATTCGGCGATGGCGCGGGCGTCGTCTCCCGCCTGCCGGGTGGCCGCGACGATCGCCTCCAGCGCCTGCACCGCTTCGCCGCTGACGTCTTCGACGCCCGCCACCATGGTGCGGCCCAGCCGCATGTGGGCCAGGATGCCGTCGACTTCGGTGCCGATCTCGGAGGCCAGCAGCGCGGCGTCCCGGGCGGTCCGATCGGTCTGGGTGGCGAGCCGCCGGATTTCGTCGGCTACCACGCCAAAGCCGCGGCCTTCAGTCCCGGCCCGCGCCGCCTCGATAGTGGCGTTGAGCGCGATGAGGTTGGTGGTCTCGGCGATCTCCCGGATCGACTCGAAAAAGCGGGTGAGCCGGTCGGCGGCTTCGCCCAGCGCGGTGACCTGCCCCGTGCTGTCGGTCACGAAACCCTGCACCTGCACCAGCCGCTGGATGGCATCATTGATGGCGATCCGGTGGCGGGCCGCGGCGGATGCGGCTTCCTGGCTGACCTTGGCGGCCCGTGCGCCGCTGCCCGCCGTCGCGGCCGAAATACCCGCCAGTGAGGTGGTGGTTTCCAGACCCTGCCGGGCGAAGTCCTCCTGCACCATGGTGCGCTGCCGCAGGGCCTCCGAGGCGGCGGCGAGAGCCCGGGCCGAAGAGCGCAACGAATCCGCGGCCCGGGCCAGCGACTTGATCTGCCCGTCGATCTGGTCCACGGTCAGGAGCAGCGGCCGCCGCAGTTCGGAGATGTGGATCGCAGTCGAGATCTGGGCCGCGATGGCGGTGAGTGCCGCCACGTCGCGGGACCGATAGAACCGTTCCTTGCGGTGAAAAATCTCCAGCGTGCCGATCACCTCGTCGGCGAATTTGAGCGGTTGGATCGCGACGCTCACCACCTTGGTATCGCGGGTGCCGGCCTCGCGCCGCGCATCCCCCAGCACCACGATGCGCCCTTCCCGCACCACCTCGGCGCGGGGCGGCTCGAGCGACGCGTCCGGCTCGCCCCGGCCGGGCCGCCCGATCCGGCCGTGATAGGCCAGCTCCGGCGTGCCGCGCTCGATCCGATAGACGCGCAGATCGTCCCAGTCGATCAGCCGGTAGGCGAACTGCTCGATCTGCTCGAACGCGGTCTGAAGGCTGACGTTGGCGGTGACCACGCTCTGCATCAGGTGAACTTTGTTGAGATCCTCGGCCGCGATCGCTTCGTCGATAAGGGTCCGGGCGAAGAGCCCGATGACGGCGAGCGTGACCAGGATCGCGAGCCAGCCCGGGGGCGAGAGCGTCTGGAGACTCCACACCACCACCGCAGCCCCGATGCAGGTCACCAGGAAGCCGACCACCTCCCACCGCAAAATGAAAAGCCGCTCCGACAGCGGAAGCTTGGCCCGCACCAACAGACTGAAGTAAAACAGCGCCCGCGACACCAGGAAGTAGGAGCCGGTCAGGACCGCGGCCGCGGGCATGAAGTCGAGCGAGAGCTGTTTGACGCCGACCAGCGAAAGGCTCAACGCATAGAAACCGGCGGCGCTGGTCAGAGCGATGACTTCGCGTCCGGTGTTCACCAGCCCGGCGATCACCGACTTGCGCAGCACCAGCATGTCGGAGGCGGCAACCCCCAGTGCCACCGCCAGCACCGCGGTGGAGGGCGCGGCGATGGCCAGTCCCACCAGCCCGGGCAGCCCGGTCTGGGTGAGGTAGGAGTACTTGCTGAGCCGGACAGGCGCCGACCGGAGGGCCGCGACCGCTACGGTGAGCGCGCCCAGAGTTACCGGCTGGGTGGACCAGCGAGGATCGATCGCCAGCAGGGCGACCAGCACGCCGAGCCCGCCCAGAATGAGGATCCTGGCCCAGAGCTGGAGCAGGCGCTGGAGCTCCGCCCCCGGCGCCCTCACGTCAGACGAAGTACGAGCCAATGTCGATTCCAAACCGCTCGGCGTTGGTCACCTTCACGATGGACCGCTCGAACGCGCCCCGCTCGGTCCGGTCCCCCAGATTCACGGGAGTCCCCGGAGGCGGAATGATCGCTCCGTTGGGGTCCGTCACCAGGGTGACCAGGGGGCGATTGAGGAACTGAGGATCGGGATTGGGCGCGGCCACCACGCCCACCTCGAAGCTGTCCAGGATGACGCAGGTCCCCACCGGGTAGATCCCGATCAGATTGATGAGGGCCTTCACGATCATGGGATCGTAGCCGCGGCGGGGGTTTTCCCACATCTCCCGCAACACCTCGTCGGGTTCGATCGGCACGGTCTGGTACGCCCGCCGGCTGGTGGCGGCGTCGAATCCGTCGGCCACCGCCACCAGGCGGGAGAAGATTCCGAGGGTCCGCTGCCGCACGTGCTTGGGGTACCCGGTGAGGTCGGTCTTCATGTGGTGCTCGTGGGCCACCAGGATGGAGCGGTAGGGGGTTTCTTCGTAGCCCCGCAGTCCGAACAGGGTGAGCGATCCCCGCCAGGTGTGGGTCTGCAGCAGCCGCCATTCATCTTCGGTGAGCCCGCTGGCCTTGTTCATGATCTCGATCGGGATCCGCGCCTTGCCGATGTCGTGCAGCAGGGCGGTCAGGCCTAGATCGTACAGCTGCAGCTTGGCCAGCCCCATCTTGCGCCCCAGCGCCACGGCGAAGATGCAAACATTGACCGAATGGGTGAAGGTGTACTCGTCGTAGTCCCGCAGCGTGGTGAGGCCGATGATCGAGGTCTCGTTGGTGAGGACCTGGTCCACCATCATCTGCACCGCTCGCTTGGCCTTCTTGATGTTGGTGGTGCGGCCCAGCCGGACCGAGTTCACCACTTCCTTGGTCACTGCCACGCTGTGGGAATAGGTCCGCTTGGCCATCTCGCGGGCGTGCCGCTCGTCCTCGGCCTCCCGGGTCTGCTGCACATCCAGATGAGTGATTTCGGCTCGGTCCATCCGGTCGACCAGGGTGCCGAAGACATCGTCGGCCACCGCGGTGCCGGTGAGACTGAGCAGGATGCTGAGGAAGGCCTGCCACTCCCGCCGTTCCACTCCCGATTGGACCAGCAGGCTGCCGATGTCGAAGGTGCGGAGGAGATTGTGAACGTGGGAGAAGGAGGCGTAGTTGTCGAGCTCCAGCCGGAGCCGGGTCCCGTTCACGAAGAGGAAATCACCCGAGAGCCGGATCTCGATGTTGGCTTCCCGCGAGAGCAGCACCCCGGCCGAGTTCTCCAGATCATCGAGCGAGCGCTGCACCGCATCGTTTTCGATCGGATACAACCGCAGGCTCCGCAGCGCGGCGTAGAGGTGGACCAGGAACTCACGCCCCGCGTGGCGCAGGAAGCCGTCGTCGGCGTCGGCCAGGTGGCGCGGTTGGGGGTCGATCATACCGGCCATTCACGCAGCAAGGTGGTCGCGGCGTGGCGCACCGACAGCTCCTTGTCGGCGACCGCTTCCTCCAGCAAGGCGCGGGCGTCGGGGGTCCGGAGTCGGGCCAGGGCATAGACCGCGCAGGTCCGAGTCTCGGGGGACGCCTTGCGCTGAAACAGTCCCCGGGGCGCCACGATGTTCCGGAGCGTGGGCAGCGCGGCCTGCCCCGCCACGACGGCGTAGGCCTCGAACAGCTGGCGCAGCTCGGCCCGTTCGCGCTGGAGCCCCTTCCCCTGTACTGCCGTTTCCAGCCGCCGCAACGCACCCGCGTAGCTCCGCCGAGTGACCGCGGCCACCGCGGCCATCCGCACCGCGCGGTCCACATCGTCGATGGCGGGCTCCAGCCCAGCCATCGCGCCCGGAGTTCCCAGCTGCCCCAGCACCTCCACCGAGGCCATGCGCACCCCGGTGGCCGAATGCTTGACCAGCGGTGTCATGCTCGGGATTGCGGCCTGCAGTCCCAGCCGCCCGGCCAGACGCACCGCCCCGGGCAGCGCCTCCTCGTCCAGCATCCGGAGTAGCCGTTGCAGCTCCCCAGTGTTGGCCTGGGCCAGCCGCTCCGCCGCTGCGCCAATGATGGTGCGCACTTCGGGCGAGTTGAGGCGGGGCAGCTGGGTGAGAATGGTACCCAGCGCGGGCGCATGCAGCTCGCGCAGCACCTCGCCCAGATCCTCCTCCGGCGGCAGGGTCGCCGCTTCGTCCAGGGTCTGGAGCAGTTGCCCGATAGTCTCGGGCTCGCTCAGCCGGGCTTCGAATCCTTGCAGCCGAACCCGCAGAGTCCCGTCCAGTCCCTGGGAGCGGGCTTTGACCTGACGCCCTTCCCGCAGCACCATCGCCACCGTGCGGAAGTCGCCCCGCGCCAGCAGGTTAGGGAACAGAATGTCGAGCACGCCGAGGACCTCTTCGCGGACCTGCGGATCGCTCTGGAGCTCGAACGTGTCGAACAGGGCGGAGAGCGCCGCGGTCCGGACGTCACGGGCGTACTCCTCCTCCACCTCGCGCCGCAATGCGGTGACCTCGACCTCTTCCAGGAAATAGAGGGTCGAGTCGAACTCGTCGAGGTCGACCAACCCCTCGGGCCTCGCCGCGGCCACCTCTTCCCGGATCCGCTCCGACACCGTGTACGCTCCGCCCTGCGCCGCCAGGTCCAGCGCCTGGGGATCGTACACCCAGGGGTCGGAGATCACTTCGGCGAACTGGTAGGTGACCCGATGGAAATCCTGCTCCCACAGCAGGGTCAGTAGATCGTCGCTGGCGTCGACCGCGAGATGTCGGGCCCGCGTCACCGTCTGGAGAAAGCGGGTGATCTCCTCTTCTTCCGCCCCCTTGCGCAATGTGAGCACGCGCATCCCATCCTTGTACAACCCCCAAGCGAACGATTCGCTCTTGCTCGGCTGCTGGTAAACCACCTGCTCGTCCCACAGCAGGTCGGTCTCGTTGATGAGCAGCGTCACCTCATCCAGCACGGACCAGATAGGGGGGAACGCGTCCTCCAGCTGGTGCTGGGCCCGCTGGTACATGGGATTGTTGGGGAGGTACATCTGGAAGGCACGCAGCGCCCGGACCAGGGCCCTCACGAGTTCCTCGACATGGGCGACAGGGAGGATCTCGGAGTCGATGCTCATCGGGTGTGCCCGGACATCGGACAGGCGCTGGAGTCGCGTGTCATATCGTTGGGATGCAAAAAGCTAATACCCGTCCCCAACCCCGCGCACGGAACGAGTGGCTTGCGTTTCGGGCTGTCTTCGGGTAAGCTTGTTCGGGCTCTCTTCGGCCACCCGGAACCCCATGCCACTGACCAAACGCCAGCGCGAAATCCTGAGTTACCTCGAGTCCTACATCCGGGAGCGGCGTTACGCTCCCAGCTTCGAAGAAATCGCGGAGCACTTTCAATTCGCCTCACTCGCCACGGTGCACGAGCACCTGACCAACCTGGAACGAAAGGGCTACATCCGGCGGGCCTACAACGAGAGCAGGTCGGTCGAGGTGCTTCCCCCCAAGGGCACATCCGGTGCCAGCGAAATTCCCTTGCTTGGCAAGGTGGCGGCCGGCACCCCGATCGAATCGCTGATGCAGCAGGAAACCCTCACGGTACCCGATGAAATGCTCCCGCGCCGGGGCGGTCCCAACTACGCGCTGCGGGTGGCGGGCGATTCCATGATCGACGAACACATCACCGATGGCGACTATGTCGTGGTGCACGGTCGGCAGTCCGCCGAGAACGGCGAGATGGTCATTGCGCTGGTGAACGGCTCCGAGGCAACGGTCAAGAAGTTCTATCGCGAATCCGGCGGCTGGATCCGCCTCCAACCGGCCAACACCTCCATGCCGCCGCTCCGGTTTCAAGAGAACGAGGTCCTGATCCAGGGCGTCGTCGTAGGAGTGATCCGGAAATACTAGCGGCATTCGACCTTTCCGACGCTTCCGACCCTAGCACACCCATCGGCGCGAACCCTACAACAGTCCGCTGTATCGACTTACATTTCGCCCGCGATGGACCGGACGGTATGCGCCCGCCTCCAGTACGACGGCACAGACTTCGTCGGCTGGCAGGTGCAGCCCGAAGCGCGGACCGTTCAGGGCGAGCTGGAGGCGGTGCTGGGGCGCCTCTGCGGCCGCCCCATCCGGGTTCACGCGGCGGGTCGTACCGATGCCGGGGTCCACGCGCTCGGGATGGCGGTCAGCGCCATCGTGCCAGCACGCTGGACCCCGGACGCGCTCCGGCGAGCCTTGAACGCGCTGCTGCCGCCCGATTGCTGGGTGCTCGACGTGCGCGAAACGCAACCCGGCTTCCACGCCCGGACGTCGGCTGATGAGCGGTCCTATTGTTACCGCATCGGGACCGATCCGGCCGCCTTTTCGCCCTTCCGACGGCCGTTCGAATGGGCCCTCGGCCAGGAGCTGCCGTTCGAGGTGCTGGCCCGGCAGGCGGCGCAGCTGGTGGGGCCGCACGACTTCAGGGCCCTCGCGGTCCACACCGGCGAGCGGCGTAACTGCCGCTGCACGATCCGGCGCTCGGCGTGGACCGGACGGGATCACGGGACCGGCGTCGAATTCCACGTGACCGCCGACCGTTTCCTGCACCATCTGGTGCGGATTCTGGTCGCCACGATGGTAGATGCTGCGCTCGGCCGCCGGCCCGAGGATCATCTCGCGCGACTTCTGGCGCTCGACCCGGATGTCCGCGCCAGTCCGCCGGCGCCGCCCCAAGGTCTCTATTTCATGCGCGCGGCATACCCGGACCGTTGGTTTCGCCTGGACGAGGACTCCCCATGATGTTCCGCGCCTCCGCCCTGCTGCTCGTGCTCCTGGGCGCCGCGTGCCGCGACACCTCTTCCAACTCGTTCACCACCCCTGCATCCGCCATGCAGACGCAGCCGGAGCGCCAGAGCGCCCTCACCGGCTCGCGCCGCACCGCCATCGTGGAGGCGGTTGGGCGGGTCGCCCCTTCGGTCGTGTCGATCCGGGCTCAGGTGCGACGTCAAGTCACCGAAGGGCCCAGTTTCTTCGATTTCTTCGTCCCTCGGCAGCAGGTGTTCGAGTCGTTCGGCACCGGGTTCGTGTTCCGGGCGGACGGCCACATCATCACCAACCAGCACGTGGTCGCCAGCGCCCAGGCCGTCACCGTGTCGCTCCCCGACGGAACCGATCTCGAGGCCCGGGTGGTGGGCGAGGATCCCACCACGGACATCGCGGTCCTCAAGGTCGAACGCCGCGATCTGCCGCTGCCGACCCTCGGGCAGAGCCGCGACCTGATGGTGGGTGAGTGGGTGGTGGCCCTCGGCAATCCCTACACCTACCTGTTAGGCAACGCCGAACCGACCGTCACCGCCGGTGTGGTGAGTGCCACCGGGCGGAACATCCTGCCCTCGCGCGATCAGGCCGGCATGTACCTCGACATGATCCAGACCGACGCGCCCATCAATCCCGGCAACTCGGGCGGGCCGCTGGCCAACGCGCTGGGGCAGGTCATCGGGGTCAACTCGTCGATTTTCGGCCGGAGCGGCGAGTCCATCGGGCTGGGCTTCGCCATTCCCATCGAGCGGGCGTTGCGGGTCGCGGACGAGATCATCAAGAGCGGCAGCGTGCGGCGGGCCTGGACCGGGCTGGAGGTCGCCGGGGCCGGCAACATGCGGGAGTGGAAACGCTCCGGCGGGGTGCAGGTCACCCGGGTGGCCCCCGGCGGTCCCGCGGCCCGCGCCGGGATCCGGGAAGGCGCCGTGCTGGTCCAGGCCAACGGCCGGCCGCTGCGCAACTTCCTCGACTGGGAAGCGGTGAAGCTCGATCTCCATGTGGGCGACGTGATCGAGTTCCTCCAACGGGACGGCAGCCGCACCGTGGCCCGCCGGGTGGTCACCGGGGATCTCCCCACCGTGACGGCCGAGAAGGTGAACGTGCTCCGCGGTCTCGAGCTGGTGACGGTGACCCCGGCGGTGCGGAGCGAGCGCGGGATTCAGTCGGAAGGCGGCGCGCTGGTCTTCCGGACCACCGGCGAAGTCACCCGCGCCACCGGGCTGGCCGAGGGGGACGTGATCATCGGCATCAACCGCACCCGCGTCACCAACGCACAGCAGGTCGCGAGCCTGCTCGACGCGGTGAGACCGCGGGAATCCTTCCGCATTTACTTCGAGCGGGGCGGACAAGTGGGTTATACCGACCTCGCCTTCCGATGACCGACGAGCGCTATCAATCCCCTCTGGGGCAACGGTACGCCTCCCCCGCGATGCAGCGATTGTGGGGACCGGCTCATCGGGTCGCCCTCTGGCGCCGTCTCTGGCTGGCGCTGGCCGAGACCGAGCGCGAGTTGGGGCTCGAGATCCCCGACGCAGCCTTGGCGGAAATGCGGGCCCACCTGGATGACGCCGACCTGACGGCCGCGGCCGGCTACGAAAAACGTTTCCGGCACGACGTGATGGCCCACGTGTATGCCTACGGCGACCAGGCCCCCGCAGCGCGGAGCTTCATCCACCTCGGCGCCACCAGCGCCTTCGTCACCGACAACGCCGATCTCCTGGTGATCCGCGAGAGCCTGCGGCTGTTGCTGGGCCGGCTGATCGCGGTGGGCGATGCCCTGGCCGGGTTCGCGCGCCGCTACGCCGGTCTGCCTTGCCTGGCCTACACCCACTTCCAGCCGGCGCAGCTGACCACGGTCGGCAAACGGGCCTGTCTCTGGGCCCAGGACCTCGCCCTCGACAGCGAGGCCTTGAGCCAGCTGCTCCCGGCCCTCCGGTTCCACGGGTGCAAGGGCACCACCGGGACCCAGGCCTCGTTCCTGGATCTCTTCGGCGGGGATCACGAAAAGGTCCGGGAGCTCGACCGCCGCATCACCCGGCGGATGGGATTCGACGAGGCGTTCGCGGTGAGCGGCCAGACCTATCCTCGCAAGTCCGACAGCGTGGTCCTCGACACCCTGAGCGGTATCGCGCAATCGGCCGCCAAGATGGCGGTCGATCTCCGGCTGTTGCAGCACGAGGGCGAGCTGCTGGAGCCGTTCGAAGCGGAGCAGATCGGCTCCAGCGCCATGGCCTACAAGCGCAACCCGATGCGGGCCGAGCGGATCGGCGCCCTGGCCCGGTTCGTCATCTCGCTCCAGTCCAACGCCGCCCACACCGCCGCCAATCAGTGGCTCGAGCGCAGTCTCGACGACTCCGCCAACCGCCGGCTGTCGTTGCCCGAAGGGTTTCTGGCGACCGATGCCATTCTGATTCTGCTCGAGAACATCGCGGCCGGCCTGGAAGTCCGGGAGACGGTCGTCCGGCGCCACGTGGACGAGCAGATGCCCTTCATGGCCACCGAGCGCTGGCTGATGGCCGGTGCGCGGGCCGGCGGCGACCGCCAGGCGCTGCACGAAGTGATCCGGCGTCACAGCTTCGCGGCCGCGGAGGCCACCAGCCGGGGCGAGCCCAATGACCTGCTGGAGCGGCTGGCCGCCGATCGGGCGTTCCGGAAGGTGCCGGTCGAGCGGCTCCGCGCCGAACTGGAACCGGCGCGCTATACCGGCCGCGCCGAGCGGCAGGTAAGCGAGTTCCTCGACGAATACCTCACCCCGCTGCTCGATCGCGCCCGGACCCTGGCGCGGGCAGCCGACCCGATGGAGCTCTTCGTATGACCACCACGCTCACCGCCAGCTCCCTGCCGCTTCCGCTGCTCCGGCGAGGTAAGGTCCGCGAAGTGTACGAGGTCGATGACACCAGGCTCCTGCTGGTCGCCAGCGACCGGGTCAGCGCCTTCGACATCGTGATGCGAGAGCCGGTGCCGTCGAAGGGCGCGGTGCTCACCCAGATCTCCGCCTTCTGGTTCGCCCGGGTCGAGAGTCTGGTCCCCCATCATTGTCTCACGGCGGATGCCGGCACCATCGTGACCGCGGTCCCCGCCCTGGCCCCGTATCGGGACCAGCTCGCCGGCCGCGCCATGCTCTGCCGCCGTACCATGCCGGTGCCGTTCGAGTGTGTCGTGCGGGGATACCTGGCCGGGAGCGCGTGGTCGGAGTACCGGACCAGCGGTACCCTGGCCGGTGAGCCGATTGCGCCCGGCCTGGAGGAGTCGTCCCGGCTCGAGCCGCCGCTCTATTCCCCCGCCATCAAGGCAGAATCGGGACACGACGAGAACGTGACCTTCGCGCGGCTGGTGCGGGATATGGGCGTCGAGCTGGCCGCTCGCCTGCGCGATCTGAGCCTGGCGATCTACGCCGCGGGACGCGATTACGCCGAGACCCGCGGGATCATCGTGGCCGACACCAAGTTCGAGTTCGGGGTCGACAGCGAGGGGACCCTCCGGCTCATCGACGAGGTGCTGACACCCGATTCCTCCCGCTTCTGGCCGGCCGATGCCTACCAGCCGGGCCGCTCGCAGGCAAGCTTCGACAAGCAGCCGCTTCGGGACTATCTGGCCGGGCTCCGGGACGCCGGGCAGTGGAATGGTGAGGCGCCTCCACCCCGGCTGCCCGAGGAAGTCGTCACCGCCACCAGCCGGCGCTACCGCGAGGCCTATCGGCGGCTCACCGGGCATGAGCTCCGGGCCGGCTGATGCGCATTGCTCCCGAAGGGTGGCCCTTCATCGGCATCGCGGTGGTGGTCGCGATGCTCCTGGCGCTGTTCCGGCTGTGGCTGCCGTTCGGCCTCTGGCTGGTGCTCACCCTCTGGGTGATCGCCTTCTTCCGCGATCCAGTACGGCGGGGGCCGCGGGGCGAAAAGCTGGTGCTGGCCCCGGCCGACGG
The DNA here is from genome assembly GCA_036396495.1 of Gemmatimonadales bacterium. Taxonomy (GTDB): domain Bacteria; phylum Gemmatimonadota; class Gemmatimonadetes; order Gemmatimonadales; family GWC2-71-9; genus SZUA-320. The sequence goes on along the minus strand of DASWKS010000012.1, from coordinate 3,232 downwards.
CAAAGTAGTGAGCGTGATCCCGATCGAGGAGCCGGCCTACCTGGCGGGGGCGTCCACCCGGGTCTCGATTTTCATGAACGTGTTCGATGTCCACGTTAACCGGCATCCAGTCGACGGGGTCGTGGAGTACCGGGCCTACGTCCGCGGCAAGTTCATCAACGCGGCCGGCGAGAAAGCCAGCGCCGAGAACGAACAGGCCAGCCTCGGCATTCGCACCGACTACGGCAAGATCCTGGTGCGCCAGATCGCCGGCCTGGTGGCGCGCCGGATCGTGACCGATCCGGACAGCGGTGACCGGGTCCGTCAGGGAGAACGGTTGGGACTCATTCGCTTCGGCTCTCGGGTGGACCTGTTCCTGCCGCCGGCCGCCCGGGTGAAGGCCAAACCGGGCGACGTGACCCGGGCGGGATTGACCGTCATCGCGGAGTGGCCATGACAGTGCCGACGCCTCCCCCGCGGGGGCGCGCCGTCCGCCGCGTCGTGTTCGTCGCGCCCAGTGCGTTTACCCTGGGGAATCTCTTCTTCGGCATCTGGGCCATCGTGTCCGCGAGCCGCGGGAACTTTCTCTGGGCCGGCTGGTTCGTGGTCTTCGCCGGAGTGCTCGACACGCTCGACGGGCGGGTCGCTCGGCTCTCCAAGACCAACAGTCGCTTCGGCGCCGAGCTCGACTCGCTGGTGGACATCGTGTCGTTCGGCGTGGCCCCGGCCATGATCATGTACTTCCTCGAATTCCAGTCGGCCGGCCGGTTCGCCTGGGTGGTCTGCTACATCTACGTGGTGGCGACCTCGCTCCGGCTGGCCCGCTTCAACGTCATGGTGGGCAGCACGCCCACCGGGTGGTTCACCGGCCTGCCCTCCCCGGCCGCCGGACTGGCCCTGGCTACCTGGTACCCCTTCAGCCAGACCAGCGTCTCCCGCACCGCACTCGCCTGGCTCGAGCTGGAGCATCAGGAGCTGGTGCTGCTGATGATCCTGTTGTCGGTCCTCATGGTGAGCGGTGTCAAGTATCCCAAGTGGCCCCGGGTCGGGTTCCGCACCGCCGGCGGCATCTTCGCGCTGGTGCTGCACGTGGTGATCGTGGGCGGCGCCATTCTGGTCCCGTCCTCGTTCCTGTTCCCGTTCCTGCTCGGCTACGCGGTGTTCGGGATCCTGCGATTCGTGGTCTTCAGCCTGTTCGATCGGCCGGACCGCTTCCGACTGCGCGGGGGCGGCAGCGGCGAACCCAGAGAGGGAACCCATCAGTGAAGACCTACCAGGTGCACGTGCGGGTCATGCCTCGGGTCGGCCTGCTCGATCCCGCCGGCCAGGCGGTGGAACATGCGCTGGCGTCGCTCGGCTTCGGCGGCGCATCCAACGTCCATCTGGGCAAGGCCATCGCGCTCGACCTCGAAGGGCGAGACGAGGCCGATGCCCGCGACCGGGCCCGCGCCATGTGCGAGCGGCTGCTGGCCAATCCGGTGACCGAGGACTTCACCATCGAGGTGACGGCCTGATGGTGACCGTGGGCGTCGTGTCCTTCCCCGGAAGCAACTGCGAGGCGGAGACCTTCCGCGCCGCCGAACGGGCCGGGGCCGGGACCGTCTCGATCTGGCATCGCGACACCGACCTCAAGGGCGCCGACGTGGTGATTCTGCCGGGCGGGTTCAGTTACGGCGATTACCTCCGCACCGGCGCCATCGCCCGCTTCAGCCCGGTGATGACCGCGGTCACCCGTCACGCGGAGGCCGGCGGAGCCGTGCTGGGGATCTGCAACGGCTTTCAGATTCTCTGCGAGGCGGGGCTCCTGCCCGGGGCGCTGGTACGGAACGGGGGGCTGCACTACCTGTCCCGGCCGGTGGACGTGCGGATCGAACGGAACGACACCGTCTTCACCCGCGAGTACCACGAAGGGCAGGTGATCCGCATTCCGGTCGGCCACGGCGATGGTCGCTACGTAGCCCCGCCCGAAGTGCTCGACATGCTCCAGGCCGACGGGTTGGTGGTGCTCCGCTACCACTCGGGCGTCATGCTCGACGCACCGGCCAATCCCAATGAGGCCACCGACGACATCGCCGCCATCTGCAATCCGGCCGGCAACGTCATGGGGATGATGCCCCACCCCGAGCGGCTGGCCGATCCCAATCTCGATTCCGATGTGGGGCTTGGCGTCTTCCACTCCATGGTATCCAGCCTGGCCCCGGCCCAATGACCAGCCGTTACGAGGACCTCCGATGAGCGACCCCAAGAAGCCCAGCAAGAACGAGGACGAGTACTTCGCCAAGCTCGATGCCGAACTGCTGGCCAAGACCCGGGAGCGGGAGCGCCTCCAGCGCGACGACGTGGAACGCCGTTCCCACTACATGAAGTGCCCCAAGACCGGCCACGACCTGATTACCACAGTCATCCACGGCGTCCAGGTCGACACCTGCCCGGAGTGCGGTGGCATGTGGCTCGATTCGGGTGAGCTGGACACGCTGCTCAAGCACGAGGAGCCGGGATTGTTCCGGAAAGTCTTCGGCGACGTGGTGACCGGGATGCGGCGCGGGAAGAGGGACAGCGCGTGACATCGGTGGCGGTGCCCACCGCGGAACCGCGTTCGGGCGAGCCGGCGGTGACGCCCGCTTTGGCCCGGGAGCACAACCTCACCCCGAAGGAATACGACGCCATCTGTGGCATCCTGGGCCGGACCCCCACCCTGACCGAGCTGGGCGTGTTCTCCGCCCTCTGGTCGGAGCACTGCAGCTACAAGCATTCCCGACCGGTGCTGCGCACCTTTCCCACCACCGGACCGCAGGTGGTGCAGGGGCCGGGCGAAAACGCCGGGGTGCTGCGCCTGCCTAACGGGTGGGCGGTTGCCTTCAAGATCGAGTCCCACAACCACCCCTCGGCCGTCGAGCCGTACCAGGGTGCGGCCACCGGGGTGGGAGGGATCCTCCGCGATGTCTTCACCATGGGGGCCCGTCCCGTGGCGGTGCTCAACAGCCTCCGGCTGGGCCCCCTGGATGACCCCCGCAATCGCTACCTCTTCGCCGGCATCGTCAAAGGAGTCGGGGACTACGGCAATTGCGTCGGAGTGCCCACCCTGGCCGGCGAGGTGTATTTCGCCCCGTGTTACAGCGGCAATCCGCTGGTGAACGCCATGTGCGTCGGCCTGCTCAAGGAGCGCGACCTGATCCGGGCCCGGGCCCGCGGGGTCGGCAACCTGCTCCTCGCCGTCGGCGCGCGGACCGGCCGCGATGGCATTCACGGCGCC
>DASWKS010000011.1:0-2166 GCA_036396495.1 Gemmatimonadales bacterium | reverse complement strand
AACCGCGCTCGAACGTTGGCGACCGGATGCGGCCGTCGTGTCGAATCCGACCTCCCTTCACCTGGAGGTTGCCATTCCGGCCGCCCGGGCCGGCTGCCACCTGCTCATCGAGAAACCGGTCTCCGATCGACTCAAAGGGATGGACGAGCTGCAGAGGGCGCTGGCGGCGGGCGGAGGACGGGTGCTGGTGGGCTATCACTTTCGTCACAATCCCGGGCTCCTTCGGGCCAGGCAGTGGATCGGGGAGGGAGCCATCGGGCGCCCGGTAACCGCTCGGGCGCATCTGGGTGAGTACCTGCCCGACTGGCACCCCTGGGAGGACTACCGCAGCTCGTATGCGGCGCGGGGTGAGTTAGGCGGCGGCGTTGTGCTCACCCAAAGCCATCCGTTCGACTACTTGCGCTGGCTGTTCGGTGAGCCGGGCGGTATCTGGGGCGTGACCCGCCGCAGCGGAACGCTCGACCTCGAGGTCGAGGACACGGCAGAAGCCATCCTTGAGTTCAACGGCGGCTGCCTGGCGAGCGTCCATCTCGACTACCTGCAGCGCCCGCCTCAACATTGGCTGGAGGTGACCGGCGACCAAGGAACCCTGCGCTGGGACGCCCTCAGCGGGGCCGCCCGCTGTTGGACCGCCTCGGAGGGAGCCTGGCGCGAGCAGCCGCCGCCGGCCGGGTTCGAACGGAATACGATGTTCCTGGAGGAGATGAGGCATTTCATCGCGGTGGTGCGAGGCGAGGCGGGCCCGCGCTGTACGCTGGGGGACGGAATTCGGGCGCTGGAGATCGCCCTGGCCGTACGTCGATCGGCCGAGATCGGCGGACGGGTCGAAGTGCGCCACGAGGAACGGAGCCCCGCATGATCGCCCGCGCTGAACAGCCTGTGTGCGATCGATCAGGATCGTGCAGGTTGCGATGAAATCGGGAGAGACGCTGCGCCAGTTCGACTTGGACGGTCGCGTGGCGATTCTGACCGGCGGGGCGGGCTTGCTCGGCCGTTCCCATGCTCTGACCCTCGCTTCCGCCGGGGCAAGCGTGGTCGTCGCCGACGTCGACCTGAGTGGCGCAGAGCGGGTGGCCGAGGAGCTTGGCAGCTCCGCCGCCTCGAACTGTCTGGCGATCGAGACCGACGTCTCCAATCCGGATTCGGTGCGCCGGATGGCGGAGGCGACTCTCAAAGCGTACGGGCGGATCGACATCTTGGTGAATAATGCCGCGCTGGATCCCAAATTCGACCCGACCCATGCCGGCTCTCACGGTGAGCGGTTCGAAGACCTACCCTTCGAAACCTGGCAGCAGGCCCTGGCAGTTAACGTCACCGGGATGTTTCTCTGCGCCCAGGCAACGGCGCCGGCCATGCGCCAGGCCGGGCGAGGCGTGATCGTGAACGTTGCCTCCATCTATGGTCTGGTGGGCCCCGACCAGCGGCTGTACCAGCGGGAAGGGCAGCTCCCCCAATACAAGCCGGTGACCTACTCGGTTTCGAAGGCGGCTGCATTGGGCCTGACCCGTTACCTGGCCACCTATTTCGCCGGGACCGGCATCCGGGTGAACAGCCTGACCCCGGGTGGAGTATTGGCCGACCACGATGACGAGTTCGTCCGGCGCTACTCGGACCGGACGGTCCTGGGCCGAATGGCGAATCGGGAGGAGATCAGCAACGCGCTGCTCTTCCTGGTGTCAGATGCCTCTTCCTACATGACCGGGGCGAATCTGGTGGTAGATGGGGGTTGGACGGCTTGGTGAGCGCGCTGCGAGTATTGGCGATCGTCCCAGCCCGGGCTGGATCGAAATCGATCCCCCGCAAGAACATCCAGCTCTTTGCCGGGCATCCGCTGCTGGCCTACAGCATCGCGGCTGGGCTGCAAGCCCGCCAGGTGGCCCGTGTACTCGTGTCGACCGATGACGAGGAGATCGCCGAGCGGGCCCGGGATTACGGGGCGGAGGTACCTTTCCTGCGTCCCGCTCAATTCGCGCAGGACGGAACGCCGGATCTGCCGGTGTTCCAGCATGCGCTCGGCTGGCTCTCCGAGCACGAGGGTTACCGGCCCGAAATCGTGGTCCAGCTCCGGCCCACCTCGCCGGTGCGTCCGCCCGATTGCGTCGACCGAGCTGTGGAGCTGCTGACGGCCGCACCGGAGGCCGATTCGGTCCGTGCAGTGGTGCCCGC
>DASWKS010000010.1:0-7722 GCA_036396495.1 Gemmatimonadales bacterium | reverse complement strand
GGATCGTCGAAAGGACTTACGTAGGTGAGCCCTTCGGTGCGGACCAGCTCTTTGGCCTTCTCGTTGGCCTCGTCCCAGATCCGGCCGTGCAGTACCACCTCGGCGCCGTAGGCCCGCGTGGCCGCGATCTTGGCCGGGGTGGCATTCTCGGCCATGCAGACCACGGCTCGAATCCCATGAATCCGGGCCGCGAGGGCGACACCCTGAGCATGATTGCCCGCCGACGAGCACACTACGCCGCGCCGTTTCTCTTCGTCGGTGAGGAAGGTGAACTTGTTGAGCGGGCCCCGGATCTTGTAGGACCCGACCCGTTGAAACATTTCGGCCTTGAGACGCACGTCGTACCCGGTCAGCTCGGAGAGCTGCCGCGAAGTCAGTAACGGCGTGAGATGGATGTGAGGCGCGATGCGGGCCCGCGCCTTCTCGAAATCGCTCAGGGTCAGTGTCAGCATGAGCTAAGGGTAAGGCCCCCAACTCATGCTGACCAGCACCGCGATCGCCCTCAGTGCTTCATGCGAGCACGCGCCACCAGGCCCGCTGTTACCAGGGCGAGTGCGACGCCCGCGACCTTCGCCTGAGCCCTCCGGTCGTGCTTGATCGTCGTGATCGCCCGGTCGACCGCGGCGCGAGTCCGCCGTTTGGCTCGCCTCAGCGAATTCCGAAGCTGGACCCCGTCGAAGGGGGATCTGGTCCGGGCCGCCATCCGACCGGCGGCCGCGCGAACCCCGATGTTACGGAACACTTGCATGGCCATTGTGCACCTCGCTCTAGTTCTCTCAGTGGAGACGGGGACACGGTCTGATCATGACACACCTTGCTGGTTCTTCCACCGCACCGCGCTTTGCGGGTCCGGTCCCGGCGTCGGGTACCACGACGAGTTCCATGATCCTGGTCGCCACGTTCAACCTCTACCTCGCGACTCGGCTCGAGCGCGCCATCGAGGTCGCGGCGTCCGAGCCGGCCCTCGCGGGAGCCGACGTACTGGCGCTGCAAGAGGCGGATGAAACCGCCGCCCATCGCATGGCCGACGCGCTGCGATTGGGGTATGTGTATTACCCGGCGCTGGTTCATCCCCGGACCCGACGGAACTTCGGTCCCGCGCTGCTCTCTCGCTGGCCGATTGTGGATGATCGACGGCTGGAGCTGCCTCACATCGGCCTGACCGGCATGCCACGCATTGCGGTCGCCGCCACCCTGCAGCTGCGGGATCAGCCGGTCTCGGTGTACGTGGTGCATTTCGGGACCATGCGAGAGATTCTCCCGAACCAGCAGAAGGCCCAGGCACAACGGGTATTGGCCGATGCGGCCGCCCGCCCGGGCCCGGCCATCATCGCGGGTGACCTCAACCGGAAAAGCCTCGGAGCTCTGTTTCAAAGCGCGGGCTGGCGCTGGGTAACCCGGGAGGTAGGGCGAACCCATCTGGTCTGGTCCTTCGACCACGTGTTCCTGCGAGGATTCGACGGGGCAAGGGTCCGGGCGGGATCGGTCCGGGCCGCACTGGCTGCCAGCGATCACCGGGCAGTATGGGCCGAAGTCGGCTGAGCTCTACTCCGATTCCGACGTCCGCAGCACCTTGAACACCGCGTTGGCATAGCTGGTCCAGTCGGCCGCCTTGGATTCGAGCGCGCGGCGGCCGGCCCGAGTAAGCCGGTAGAACTTTGCCCTTCGGTTGTTCTCCGACAGGCCCCAGCTCGACTCCACCCAGTCCCTGGCCTCGAGCCGGTGCAGCGCCACGTAGAGCGCGCGATCCTCCACCAGGATCGTGTCGGCGGTGGTGTCCCGGATCCAGCGCGCGACCGCGTAGCCGTGCCGGGGGCCGGCCAGCAGGGCCTTGAGCACCAGAAGATCGAGCGTGCCCTGAAGCAGATCGAGGTTCTCGCTCATCGCGCGCTCACTCGGACTTGAGGGCCGCAGCGGGTGGCGCGGCGGCCGCCCGACTCGCCGGAATCCAGGTGGCCGCGATGGTCACTGCCAGCAGCAGAAGGGCTACGCTCACGTAGGTGACCGGATCGGTGGCCGGGATGCCATACAGGGTGCCGGCCAGAAAGCGGGTGAGCCCCCCCGCCAGCATGGTCCCAATTCCGATTCCCGCGGCCGCCAGGAGTCCTCCGTGTCGCACCACGGGCCGCCGCAGTTGGGGCCCGGTGGCACCGAGCGCCGCCCGAATGGCGAGCTCACCGGAACGCCGGGTCACCGCGTACGACACGACGCCGTAGACGCCCACCAGGGCCAGGGTCAGGGCAGAAACGGCAAAGAATCCGATCAGCAGCAGCGGAAAGCGCCGCGCGACCACGGCGGGCGAGGTTGTGACCACCTGCTCCATGGTACTGACATCGTGCAGTGGGAGCGCCGGATCGATGGCTCCCACCGCCCGGCGCAAATCGGCCGTCAGACTCGTGGGGTCCCGAGTCGTTCCCAGCACCAGGGTCATGCGGTTGACCGGGACCTGCAGATGGCTGTAGTAGATGGACGGTGGTGCGGCCTCATCCAGCCGGCCGGTCTTCACGTCTCCAACCACGCCGACGATCTCCCAGGCCGACCCCGGGATAACATAGAAACGAAAGCGCCGGCCCAACGCATTGCCGTCGGGAAAGTGTTTCCGGGCCAAAGACTGATTGATGATGATGGCGGGCTGGGCCAGAGAATCGTCGGCTGGCGTGAAACCCCGGCCGGCCACCAGCCGAATGCCCATGACCCGGAAGTAGTCCCCGGCTATGCCTCGCTGGACCACACTCCACCGTTGAGAAGCCGGTGGCTCCGGCAGACCCTCCACCCAATACGTGAGGGTGCTACCGCCGGACAACGGGAGGTTGGTGATCGCTCCGGCGGATTGAACACCGGGCAGCTGCCGGGTTTGTTCCAGCAGCTGCTCGAAGAAGACCTGCTGGGCGGCTCCCGGCTGATAGCGGGGCCCCGAGAGCGGCACTCGCCCCGTGAGGATCCCCTCGGTGCGGAAGCCCGGATCCTGTCGAACCAGATGCAGCAGGCTTCGGCCGGCGAGACCGGCACCGATCAACAGCACGACGGTCAGGGCCAATTGACCGGCCACCAGCAGGTCGCGAGCGGCCAGCCGCGAACCGCGCGTCTCCGAGGCCCAGTTTGCTCCCGCCAAGACCCCTCGCACCGAAGACCAGGCGACCCCCGCCGGCACCAGGCCTAGGCCAAGCCCGATGATTACCGCGATCAGGATGGTGAACAGCAGTACTTCGCCTTCGGGTCGCAGCTCCCTCAGCCACGCCATCTGGTCGACCAATCCGATGGGAGCCTGGGAAACGAGCAATCGCACTCCGGCGTGCGCCAGCAACAGTCCCAGCACCGCTCCGGTCAACGAAAGCACCAGGCTTTCGGTCACAAGCTGCCGCACCAGTCGGCCACGGGATGCGCCCAGCGCTACCCGCACGCCCATCTCCCGACACCGAGCGAGGGCCCCGGCCAACAGGAGGCTGGCCACATTCACGCACGCAATCAGGAGCAGGATGCCCGCGGCACCGAAGAGGCTGAGGAGCACCGGGCGCGCCGGGCCCACGATCTCCGTCCTGAGCGGGATCACCCGGACCCCCCGCCCGCTGTTGCTCTCGGGAAAGGCGGCCGCCAGCCGTTGCATCACCACGTCCAGACGGGCCCGAACGTCATCGGGCGATTCGCCCGGGCCTAGCCGTCCTATCACGTTGAGCCAGTGGTTGAGGCGCTGCGCCCGGACGGCCTCGCCCTGGTCGACGGGGAACCACAGCTCCGCGTCGCCGGCCGGCGCGAAATGGAATCGGGCCGGCAGCACTCCGATGATCTCGTGGCTGCGGCCATTGATCACCAGGCGTTGCTCCACCACCCCGGGGTCCGCCCCCAGGGTCCGCCGCCAGTAGTCGTGGGTGAGGATGACGACGTCGCTCCCGCCGGGCCGATCCTCCCCCGGACGGAACGTCCGCCCCAGCTCGGGCCGGACGCCTAACAAATCGAAGAAGCCGGCGGTGACCCGCGCGCCCTGGAGAAACAGCGCTCCGTCGTCCCGGTTCACGGTGACGTTGGTGGGGTCGTAGCCTTCCAGCGCCGGGAACTGTCCCTGGACCCGCCAGTCCTGGAAGTCGGGGAAGGATGCCTCGGAAACCTGCGCGCCCTCCTCGTAGGTTTCCCAGAGATGGACCAGCCGGTCGGGCTGGTAGTACGGGAACGCGCGGAGGAGCGCGGCGTGAACCACGGTGAAGATCGCCGCGGTTGCTCCAATGCCCAGTCCCAGCGTCAGGAGCAGCGCGGCGGTGAAACCGGGCCGGCGCAACAGGGTGCGGCCGGCGAAGCGCAGGTCGCGGCCCAGGTCCGACCACCAGAAACCGCGGGCTCGGCGGCGGGTCCAACGGCGGTCCATGCCCGCCAGTTCCCGCCCCGCCCCGGCCACTGAGCCGAACTCCGCCAGTGCGATGCGGCGGGCCAGCACGGGATCAACCCCCTGCCGCACCTGATCGGCGATGCGCGACTCGAGATGGAAGCGGAGCTCGTCGTCCACATCCTGCTCGACCGTGGCGGTGCGAGGCCGTACCCGAATCCAGCGTCGGAGGCTGTCGAAGGGATCCATGGCCTTCCCCGGAACATTTCCGGGGAAACTACGTTCCGCCGGGATCGGCCGCAAGGGCGGCGGCACCGGTATCTTGCGCCCATGGTCGCGGGAGGACGCCGGTGACGAGTCTCGACCTCGGGGTCATGGCCCTCTACCTGCTACTGGTGGTAGGCGTGACGGCCTACGTGGCGCTGCGGCAGCGGACCACCGATGACTACTACGTGGCGGGACGCAGTCTCGGCGCCGGCTACATCGCCGCCTCGATCCTGGCGACCCAGGTGAGCGCGGTCAGCCTGATCGGCGGGCCGGCCTTTGTGGCGCGGGGTGGCGGTCTGGTCTGGCTCCAGTACGAGCTGGCGGTGCCGCTGGCCACCATCGCGCTGGTGGCCGTGGTGGCCCCGGTGCTCCGCCGCGGTGCCTTCGTCACGATCTACGACTACGCCGGCCAGCGCTTCGGACCCACCTCCCGGGTCGCGCTGGCCCTGGTGTTTCTGCTGGCCCGCTCGCTCGCTTCCGGGGTCGTGCTCTACGCAGTGTCGCTGCCGCTGGCAGTGGCCTTCGGGTTTCCGCTGGGGTGGACGCTGCTCGCAATCGGCGGCTTTTCGGTGCTCTACACCACCGTGGGCGGGATCCGCGCCGATGTGTTCACCGACGTGCTCCAACTGGTGGTGCTGGTGGTGGCGCTCCTGATCTGCGCGGTCTCGGCGGTGGATGCCCTGGGTGGATTGGGCCAGGCCCTGGCCCTGGTTCCGGCCGACCGAACCCGGGCCCTGGTGCTGGACCAGCACGGCCTGGGCGACGGGGCCACCTTCGCCTTCTGGCCGATGGTGCTGGGCGGCTTCTTCCTCTATGTCTCCTACTACGGGTTCGATCAGAGCCAGGCCCAGCGCCTGCTCGCCACACGGAGCGTCAAGGCGGCCCAGCAGGCCCTGGTGCTCAACGGACTGCTGCGGTTTCCGCTGGCGGCACTCTATTGCTTTCTGGGACTCCTGCTCGCGGCCTGGCTGGCGGTCGACCCCCAGTTCGGGGCGGCCCACCTGGGCGAGCGGGCCGACGCGCTGGTCCCGCACTTCCTGATGGAATTCGCGCCGGCCGGAATACGGGGCTTGTTCATCGCGGGTCTCTTCGCGGCGGCGATGTCGACCCTGGATTCCTCGTTCAACTCCCTGTCGGCCGTCACCCTGCGCGATGTGATGGGCCGGACTGAGGAACAGGCCCGGAGCCTCTGGTTGGCCCGAGGGCTGAGTCTGCTCTGGGGAACGTTCTGTACCGGTTCCGCCTTTCTCTTCGCGCGGTCGAGCGAAACCGTGATCGAATCGATCAATCGAGTCGGGTCCCTTTTCTACGGGCCGGTGCTGGGCCTGTTCGTGTTAGGCATGCTGTCCCGCACCACCTCGGAGCGCGCCGGCCTGGCCGGACTGTCCGCCGGGCTGGGAAGTGTGGCTGCCGTGTGGTGGCTATTCCCCCAGGTCTCGTGGATGTGGTGGAACCCGCTCGGCTTTCTGGTGACCTGCGCCATCGCCCTTCTGCTGGCGCACTGGCTTCCCGGACCGGAGGTTGGTCCCGAGCTGGTGTGGAGGGCCGCTCAGCCGGTTTCTGAGCAGCGGACGCTGCGACGCGCCACCGCCGGCTTATTGGTCGCGTTTGTGGTGCTGGTGGTTCTCAGCGCCGCCCTGCCGTCGCTGCTGTGACGCCGCCTGGGTTGCGGCGCTAGCGCAACATCAGGGGATGGGAGCCTTTCCATTGTCATCTCCGGAACGAGGCAGCATGAGACAACTCGCATCCGGAGGAGCACTTGGTGGCCGAACCGATCGGGGCGGCTCGAATCCTGAGCCAGGCAGTCCTGGCCTTTGCCGTCGCCTGTGGAGCGGGTGGGCCAGCCGACGTACTGGAGCCCGGACCGGCGACGCCGCCACCCCCACCGCCGGGCAGCAGCCTCACCTATCGATTCGGCGCCAAATTCGAACCGCCGGAGGGCCGAGTGGTGCACGGGATCGGCCAGTGGGAGGTGTACAACGCGAAATACTACGCGCTGTTGCCGGCGGACCAGCAACCCGCCGCCGAGCTGATCTTCGTGGATCTAGGCGATACTCCCCGCGGCTGGGAGCCGGAGAAGCTGGCGGCCCGCATGGCGGCGATCAGCTCCAGCGGCAGAATTCCCAGCGTGGACATCGCGCTCCGGGGATTGCAGCCGACCCCGGCCGTCCTCGCCACCTTGCCGGACCCGCTCTACGGGATCGATCACGAGGTGGCCAATGGCACCAAATACGATGCCCGGATCATGGACGTGGTGGGCATCATGAAAGGGTTCAGAAAGCCGGTCATGATGCGCATCGGGGGCGAGTTCAGTGGATGGTGGAACGGCTACCACCCGTACGAGTACCCCAAAGCGTTTCGGAAGATCGTGTCGATGTTCCGGCAGGCCGGGGTGAACAACGTGGCCTTCGTGTGGTGTTTCGAGCCGGCGGCGCCCGACGATTTCGACGCCGTAAGCGCCAGCGGGCAGCCCAAATGGTATCCTGGTGCCGACGTGGTGGACTGGTTTTCGATCGATCTGTTTGCGGCGCATGACGTGGGCGGCCCCACTACCGGCCACGGCGGGACTTCCACGGCCTATGCCCGGACGCTCGGGTTCCTCGATATGGCGGTGGCTCAGGGGAAGCCGGTGGTGATCGCTGAAAGCGCACCGGCCCATTACGACCTGGGCGCAGCCGACCAGGCGGACGCCGCGTGGAAGGAGTGGTTCTCGCCCTACTTCAGCCTGATCGCCACCAGGCCGGAGATCCTCTGGTTCCACTACATCAACTACGACTGGAGCAAGGCATCGTACTACGCCTCCAGTGGCTGGAAGAACAATGATCTGGCAGCGAGTCCGGGCCTGGCCCAGAGCTACCTGGGCGAGCTCGCCAAGCCCAAGTTTCTCCACGCGGGGGAACAACACCAACTCAAGGATTATCTCCTGTATCATTGAGGACCGTGCAGCACGCGGGAGCTGTTGCCTGCGGATGAGTAGGAGATAGCACCTAACGCGTTACCCGACAACAAGATCGCACGGGCCTTTGGGATTGGTATATCGCTTGCTCCTTGGGACCGATACTCTGCCGTAGAGCTTCACCAGGTTGGGATCGGGCCCGGGAGACGCGAACGGATGGCCAACTCGAGCCTCACGCCTTCGG
>DASWKS010000009.1:0-11410 GCA_036396495.1 Gemmatimonadales bacterium | reverse complement strand
CTACACCTGGTATGCCAAGCGCTGGCAGCGCACCCATGTGAACACCGTCTGCAAGCTCCTGCTGTTCCAGCACGCCTTCGAGACCCTGGGGTGCGCCGTCGTCGGACTCCGCACCGACCATCTCAACTTCGCCTCTCAACGGGCCATCGAGGCGCTGGGGGCGAGCCGGGACGGGACCATCCGGCATGATCTGTTGCGGCGCGACGGCAGCGTACGCGACACCGTGCGCTACAGCGTGCTGGCCGCGGAATGGCCCGAGGTCAAGCGGAAGTTGCAGGACCGGTTGTCCCGCCACGGCCCGGCGGGCTGAGAGGTATTCCGGATGTTCTCTCGGCAGCAGCAGGAGGACGACGATCGCCGCCTGGGCGTTGCGCCCGGGGATACGGTCATGTTGCACGCGTCGGTCCGTGCCGTGGGCGAAGTCGCCGGCGGGCCGGACCAGATTCATCTGGCCCTCGGCGACGCCCTCACCTCCACCGGCACCCTCATCATGTACGCCGGCTGCCCCGATTACTACGATGATGTGGGTCGCGGGAATCTCACCCCGGAGCAGGAACGGAGGTTCTCGAGCTGGATGGGAAGATCCTCCTGCTCGGCTGCGACCATGACACAGCCACGTTCCTGTACTACGCCGAGCACGTCCTCGACCTGCCGGACAAGCGTGTCGCCCGCTTCAAGGTACCGGTCGAGGAAGAACGCGGCCTGCTCTCCTATGCCCTGCCCCTCATGCAGGCGGTCGTTTTGGCGCACGGGCGACGATCGGCCTGAACCAACTGGCCTAACTGCTCAACCGCGTCGGGTTGGTTGATGCTCGTACGACTGCACCCCGTTGGTGCACCTTGACCCGTCTCGTTCACTGATGCTGACATGGATGTTCCCCAGACGTGGGGTTCAGCCGGGTCCGCTCCGTCTTCTCCTACAGGGACCAGCATGGAGCAGCAATGCGAGGTTGGGGTGTCACTTTGCTGGCGGGACTTGGGCTTACCACCGAGGCCTGGGGACAAAGTCGTCCGTCCACTGCTCGGGATTCGGTGACCGTCACCGCGGACTCCACCCTGCGCCGAGGTCGACTCACCCGTTGGCTCCTCGGTCCCACCTATCGCGAGCTGTGGGCCACGCCGATCCGGGTCGCACTGCTCGACCCCGATAAGTTTGCCGGCGGATTGACGCCCCTGAAGCGGGGCGGCGGAATGCAGACCCGTTCGCTGCGCTTCCAAGGCGCCGATGGCCGGCAGTATCAGTTCCGGCTGGTGGCCAAGGACCCGGAGATCGAAGACAGCGGGTTCGACGGTGTCGTCGCGCGCAAGGTGCTGCGGGACCAGACCAGCGCCAATCACCCCGGCGCGGTGCTGGTGGTGCCGCCCTTGCTGAAGGCCGCCGGCATCCTGCACGCCCCGCCCCGGCTTCGATACCTGCCCGATCATCCCCGGCTGGGCGAGTTCCGCCAGGAATTCGGGAACCAGCTCGGGACCATCGAGGAGCGCCCCACCGATGGAGACAAGAAGGTTCGCGGCTTCGCCGGCGCCACGAAGGTCGAGAGCACCCCCGACCTGCTCGAAGCCCTCCGCAAACGTCCCTGGATCGGGGTGGACAGCCGGACCTTTCTCGCCATCCGTCTGATCGATCTGATCGTCGGCGACTGGGACCGGCACGAGGACCAGTATCGCTGGGCGTTGTTAGGCGACGGTGAGTGCGCCCGCTGGCAGCCCATTCCGCGGGACCGGGATCAGGCCTTCGCGCGCTTCGACGGGAAGGCCCTGGCCCTGGCCCGGGTGGTCGCTCCCAAACTGCTGGTCTACAATGAGGACCACTCCTCACCCTATGCCGCGACCTTCAACGGCCGCCACCTGGATCGGCGCATTCTCAACGATCTCGAGTGGCCGGTGTGGGATTCGGTGACCACCAGCGTCCAGTCGACCATCAGCAATGCGGTGATCGACCAGGCGGTCAATCAGCTGCCGCCCGAGTACCAGAAGCAGAACGGCGCCACTCTTCGCCGGGTGCTCAAGGCCAGGCGAGACAATCTGCCGCGCGCCGCCCGCCGGTACTACGATTTCGTGTCCCGCCAGGTCCTGATCCACGCTGGCGACCAGGACGACCGGGTGGATATCACCCGCCACCCGGATGGACGCACCGAGGTGCGCGTCAGCCGGGCCGAAAGCGGGCCGCCTTACTATCACCGGAGCTTTCTGCCCGAGGAGACCCGCGAGATCCGGATCTTCCTCCACGACGGGGCCGACCGGACCCGGGTGCGCGGCGACGGTTCTGGTCCCCTGCTCCGCCTGGTGGGAGGCGAGGGAGCGGACACCCTGCTGAACGAGTCGCCTGACGAGACTATCCGGTTCTATGATGCCGGCGAGCACACCGTGGCGCAGGGCGCCGAGCTCGATCACAAGCCCCACCTCGCGGTCTCGGATACCAACCCCGAGCGCGAGCCTCCCCAGGACTGGGGCAGACTCTCGGTGATCGGACCCCGAATCCGGCTCTCCTCCCATTCCGGACTGGCCCTGGGTCTGGGTGTGAGCCGCACCGGCTTCGGCTTCCGGCGCGAGCCCTACGCCAGTCGTCACTCCGCGTCACTCGACTACTCGTTCAAACGAAACGCCTTCCGGGCCCTGGGAAGCGCCCGGTGGCGAAGGGTCAACCGCCAGACCTACTTTGGGTTTTCAGCCCTGGCGTCGGGAATCGAAGGCGGCCGGTTCTTTGGATTCGGTGGCGCCACGGTCGACACCTTCAGCTCGGAGCGAACCTTGGCTCTGCGCGAGGCCTACGAGTTGAGTCCGTTCCTGGGATACGGCCTCGAGACCCGGTCCCGGCTCTGGCTCATGCTCCGCGCCCGCCACACCAACACCGATCTCGACCATCCCACCAACCGCTTTTCGACCCTCTCGGCCCTGCGGCCCCCCGGCACCGGCAACGCCGGGCAGCTCGGTCCCGTGGTTCGCTACGAGTATGACTCACGCGATTCCAGAGTGGCCGCTACTTCCGGGCTGTTCCTGCAGCTGGAAGGCGACTACTACCCCGTGACCTGGGCCAATGGGGAAGGGCCCTTCGGCTCCATCGAAGGCAGCGTCGCCACCTATCTCTCGCCCGTGGTTCCGGAGCGGCTGACGCTGGCGCTCCGGGCCGGCGGCCGGCAGGTCTGGGGCGACTTTCCCTATTTCGAGGCAGCCTCCCTGGGCGGCAAGCGGACCCTGCGCGGCTATCACCGCGACCGCTTCGCCGGCGACCGCTCGCTCTTCAGCAACGCGGAGCTCCGGATAAAGGTCGCCGACAACCGGCGCTTCATCCCCATCGAGATCGGCCTGCTGGGACTGGCTGACGCCGGCCGGGTCTGGTCCCAGGACAACCCGGGAAGTGTCTGGCACACCGATCTGGGCGCAGGCCTCTGGTTCAGCGCCCTCTCACGGACCCAGGGTCTGTCACTCGGCATTGCGCACGGCGGCGAAGGTGGGCGCTTCTGGCTCGCGCTTGGCACGCCGTTTTAGTGGAGGGCTCATGCTGAGGTATCATCGCGTTCTCACATGCCTCGGCGCCGGTCTCGCCGTCAGCTCAGCGGCAACCGCCCAGAGTCGTCCGCCCAAAGATCCCGATTCGGTCACCGTCGTCGCCGATTCCAGCTTCCGGCGAGGCGGATTGGGCCAGTGGCTGCTGGGCTCGACCTACCGGGAGTTGTGGAGCACGCCGATTCGGGTTGAGGTCCTGGATCCCGACGCGTTCGCAGGAGGACTGACCCCGCTCGCACGCGGCGGCGGACTCCAGACCCGCTCGTTGCATTTCCAGGGCGCCAACGGCAGAGAGTACACCTTCCGACTGGTCCGCAAAGACCCCGGCGATGTCGTGGGTGAAGAGCTCGACGGCACCTTTGTGGGCGACCTGGTCCGCGACCAGATGAGCGCCATTCATCCGGGGGGCGCGTTGATCGCCCCGCCGATCATGAAGGCGGCCGGCGTACTGCATGCCCCGCCACTACTCCGCTACCTGCCGGACCATCCTCGTCTGGGTGAGTTCCGTCAGGAGTTCGGAAACCAGCTCGGCACCATCGAGGAACGGCCCATCGCCGACCAAGAGAAGAACCTTCTCGGGTTCGCCGGTGCGACCCGGGTAGAGGGGACTGAGGATCTGATCAAAGCCCTCCGGAAAACACCCTGGGTCCGGGTCGACAGTCGCGCCTACCTCAAGACCCGCCTGGTCGATTTCCTCATCGGAGACTGGGACCGGCATGAGGGCCAGTATCGCTGGGCCCTGGTGGGTGAAGGTGACCAGGCCCGATGGTTGCCCATCCCGCGTGATCGGGACCAGGCCTTCGTACGCTACGACGGCGCGCTGCTCGGCGTGGCCCGCTTGGTGGTTCCGAAGCTGGTCGTCTTCGACGTTGACTACCCTTCCGCGTACGCCGCCACCTACAACGGAAGGCATCTGGACCGGCGCATCCTCACCGATCTCGCCTGGCCGGCGTGGGATTCCGTGGCTCGCGGCCTTCAGGTTCGTCTCTCCGACCAGCTGATCGATGAGGCCGTGCACCAGCTGCCGGCGGAGTATGCGGCCCGGAACGGCGCAGCCCTTCGCCGGATGCTCAAGGCCCGGCGAGACCGTCTGCGTGAGGCGGCTCGGGGCTTCTACGACTATGTGTCGGGGCAGATCCTGATCGATGCCGGGCATGCCGAGGACCAGGTCGAGGCAGTCCGACACGCCGATGGCCGAACCGAGGTAAGCATCAGCCGGGTTGGAGCCAACGCGCCCTACTATCACCGGACCTTCACCTCGAAAGAGACCAAGGAGATCCGGATCTTCCTGTACGACGGCGCCGACCGGGCCCGGGTGCGGGGCAAGGGCCCGGGGCCGACGGTCCGGCTGATCGGCGGTAACGGAGTGGATTCTCTGGCGGACGAGTCTCACACCCGCGCGTTCCGGTTCTACGACGCGGACGGCAACACCGTGGCGAACGGAAGCCGGGTGGACACGAGATCGTACGTCGCGCCGGACGACACCACCGACAACGTCCCGCAGCTGCAGGATTGGGGAGCCACCGTCACTCCCCAACCGGAACTCCACCTCTCGGCCCAGACCGGCCTCGCCATCGGGATGGGAATCAACCGGGTGGGCTACGGCTTCCGGCGCCATCCTTACTCCAGTCTTCACTCCGCCTCGCTGGAATACTCGTTCAAGCGGGCCGCCGCTCGAGCCCAGCTGAACACCCGGTGGCGCATGGTGAACCGCGAGATCTACTTCGGGTTCAACCTCTTCGGGTCGGCCATCGAGGGTGGACGGTTCTACGGGTTCGGGGACACGCTTCGCTCGCCCGGCCCCTCCGATCAGTACCTGGCATTACGCGAGGCCTACGAAGTGAGCCCCTACATCGGCCTGGGCCTGGACGGTCCCGCCCGGTTCTGGCTCTTGCTGCGGGCCCGTCACACCATCACCGACATCAGCGACCAGACCAATTTCACCGCGGCGATCAGCCGAGCGCGGCCCGCCGGCTTGGGCGACGTGGGCCAGCTGGGTCCCGCGGTACGCTTCGAGTACGACACTCGCGACACCCGGGTGGCAACCACTCGGGGCGTCCGCATCCAGCTTGAGGGCGACTACTTCCCGCTGACCTGGGGCCGGGGTGAAGGTCCCTTCGGATCGATCGAAGGATCCGCCGCGACCTATCTCTCACCAGCCTTCGCGCCGGAGCGGCTGACCCTCGCCCTCCGGGCCGGCGGCCGGCAGGTCTGGGGCGAGTTCCCCTACTTCGAGGCCGCGTACTTGGGCGGCAAGCGCTCGCTCCGCGGCTACCCCCGCGACCGCTTCGCCGGCGACCGGGCCGTGTTCGGGAACGCCGAGCTGCGCCTCAAGCTGCTGGACAGCCGGTTCCTGTTTCCGGCCGAGATCGGCGTCCTGGGCATAGCCGATGGGGGCCGGGTCTGGCACAACGGCAACAAGGGGGACTGGCGCACCGACCTGGGGGGCGGGATCTGGATCAGCGTCTTGTCGCGCACCCAGGGCCTGTCGCTCGGCGTGGCGCAGGGGGACGAGGGTGGGCGGTTCTGGTTCTCGCTGGGCACGCCCTTCTGAGGCAACTCCGGCCTTGCGTCGACCCTGCGGCCAACGAAATCGCCGAGCCGGCCGCGATACTCTACGCGGCCTCACAATGGGCCCAGTGACCGACCTCGAGGCCGATAACGACGAATGAGGGGTGGGAAGGTCTGAGGCTCAGCGTCCACAAGTGCTCGGACTTCTCCTGACGGTTTTCCGACGTCGCGCAATTAGCTTGGCCATCGGCGTCATCTGCGGATCAATTAGTCAGGGTATTATCCGCAGATACCGCCGATGACGCCGATCCCTCACAACACGCCAACACTACCAGACGGTTGCCGACGTCTGGCAATAAGCTTGGCTACCGGCGTCATCTGCGGATCAATCAGTCAGGGTATTATTCGCCGACGACACCGATCGTTCCCCGCGCGATAAGTTCGACCCGGGATGAGCGAGTCGGCGCCGGCGTTCCGGAATCGGATGGCCCGTGTCTGACAGCCCCAGGCGAAGCAGCCGCTGGTGACGTCGAAGTGCAAGTGCGGACCGGCGCTGGCCCCGGTGTTTCCACTCCGTCCGACCGTGTCGCCAGGTTGCACCGCCTGCCCCACATCCACCAGCGCGCCGTTGTGAGTCAGGTGGTAGTATCGGGCGAAGGTGGAATCCGCATGCCGGATGATGACAAAGTTCTCCTGGCCCGGCGTATGATTGCCATCCTGAAACCGTTCCTCGGTCGCCTCGACCTGCCCCTTCCGGCTGGCCGTCACCGGGCTGCCGATGGACATGATGAAATCGAAGGCGTACCGGGCATGGCCGGTGTGTCCATAGGGACCGTTGTTTCCCTGGATCAGCCTGGCGCTGTCGCCGGCCGGAAAGGGCAGCCGGTACTGGTCGTCCCGCGGGGAGCTTTGCAGCGCGAGACTGGACACGACGGCTGCCAGCACCAGGATCCCCTTCCCCACTGTCTTACCCATTTCGAACCTGGCCCTGGAATGGCATACTGGTGGGACACACCATTGGGGCCTACAGTTGCCTCGCGCGGGACCTTCCGCGGCGCTTTGGAGCCAAACGAGATCGGGATGAAGCGGAGGCCTGGTGATCAGAGCGGATCTTCCCTGGAAGTGGGTCCTGCTGGCGGGGGCGGTCGGATTCGGCTCCTCCCGGATCTATTCGAGCCTGCTCCATTGGCCGAGGCCCTGGTTTGTTCTCGCCTACTCGGTAACAGTGTCCATTCTTCTGGCACTGTACGCCTCACGCGAACGGGTCAGCCTCCTGCTCCAGACCCGCCGCCACGCGCGGACCGGTGTCGTTTTCGGGCTGCTGATCGGTGCGCTGCTGCTGTTCCAGGTCTTTTCGCAGCCCGCCTCCAGCGGCCCAACCGGACTTGGCCTGCTGGCAGATCTGGCCTGGTACGGAGTGGTGTACGGCACGGCGGACGCCGTGTTGCTCTCGGTCATCCCCGTCCTCACGCTCTACGGGTCACAGCCGCCCGAGGTGCTCCGCTCGCCGGGAGGGCGGACGCGGTGGGCCGGCGTGGCTGTGGCGGCCAGCGCGCTGGTCACCGCGCTCTATCATCTCGGGTTCGACGAATTCCGGGGTCCCCAGGTTATTCAGCCCGTGGTCGGCAACCTGATCATCACGCTCGGCTACTTGCTCTGTGGCAGCCCGCTCGCGGCGGTTGTCGCCCACGTCCTGATGCATGGGGGCGCGGTGCTGCACGGGATGGAGACCACCGTTCAGCTCCCACCGCACTATTGAGGTCGAGCATGGCACCAGAGCGCCCCTCCGACACGGGCACAACGGGAAACCGTCACGCCTACTGCAACTCGTCCCATTGACTGGAACTCGACGGCGGTCTATGGTCGCGTCGCTGGTAAGTGGTGGATCATTCACAGCCACTGGTCGTACACAAAGCCAGACATTAAGTAGCAGGGTCTGAGAGCATGGCGGCGGAATACATCACGCTCGACGTTCGAAACAGCCAACGATGGCGCTCCTGGTTGCGAAAGCACCATGGGGCGAGTCCTGGCGTCTGGCTCCTGTTTCACAAGGACCACACGGGCGTGAAATCAGTCCCCTACGAAGAGGCTGTTCGCCAGGCGTTGTGCTTCGGCTGGATTGATAGCCTGATCAAGCGTCTCGATGAGGACCGTTACGCTCGCAAGTTCACGCCGAGGCAGCCCACCAGTAAGTGGTCGGATGTCAACCGCAAGCGCTGGGCCGAGCTCAAGGAGAAGGGCCTGCTAGCGGCGCCGGGTCTGGCTGCAGCACCAACCGACCGCAGCTATGCGCCGCGTCCGTCAATCCCCGACCTGCCGGCCTACATCGCCAAAGCCCTGAAGGCCAATCCAAAGGCGTGGCGCACCTTTCAGGCGCTCGCGCCAACCTACCGGCGTCATTTCGTGGCTTGGATTCATACGGCGAAGCGACCGGTTACACGGGAAAACCGCGTTCGCGAATCGATCGCACTGTTGGCGGCCGGGAAAAAACTCGGCCTGAAGTAAGCCGGAGACCACCGTTCAGCTCTCACCGCCCTATTGAGCGCGAGCATGGCACCCGAGCGGCTTTGGCTTGGCGGGATGTTCTTGAGCCTGTTGGGGTCGACCTGCGTCCCAGCCCAACCCCACCAGGACTCATCGCTGCCCGGTGAGTGGATCCGGACCGAAGCCGAGCTCTCGCCCGACCAGGCCGCCCGCCAATGCGTTTCGCTTTCGTGGAACAAGCCGCGGGAGACCCTCTCCGATAGCATCGTATCGCGCGCCTGTCGAGTGCGGCGGTTCGAATCGCTGGGCCGTATCGGCAGCGTCATCTGGCAGGTCGCGATCGTGGAGCACGTATCGGTTTTTGGGGCTGACTCGCAAACCCGAGTGGAAGACCTGAAACTCTTTCCCGATACGGTGCGGGAGGAGGAGATCGTCATCTTCACTTCCGGCCGCGCCAAGGGGACCATCCGGGCGATATGGCACGATCGGCATGACAGCCGGTATGAGCATCCCGGCCTGCCTCGGATCGCGGCCGGCTCCGGGGCCCATTTCCTCGAGCTGGTCACCTGTGTCGATGGAACCGGTGGCTGCCGCTGGGACGTCTTTCGCCTCAAAGCGTCGGTCCCGTGGCAACTGGTGCAGCAAGCCTATGCCCCACAGATTCGGGCTTTGCTGCCGGAGGGGTGGGGGTTATGGAAGGGGGTTCGGCCCTTCACCGACTCGCTGATCGCGCATGGCTGGGTGTATCTGCCGGGAGACGGAAACTGCTGCCCGCTCTTCACCGCGCGGGCCCGCCTGACGCTGCAGAACGACACCCTCCGGCTCGAGCGGCTCGACCTCGTGCCGGACACGACCTACCCCTCCAGTCATCGAACCATCCTACCCGGAGCCCGGGTGGGCGCGATCGGACCGGAGACGACCGAGGATCAACTGGTGCGTTGGTTTGGCCCCGAGGCAGTGGCCAGACGACCGGTCCATCTGGGTGAGGGGATCTGTAGTCCCGGAACTCTGGTTCTCGAAGGCAAGGAGCTCGAGGCCGAGGTGGCCTGGGCCGATTCTGCCCGTACCCGGGTGGCTTTCGTCCGAATCGGCCGCCATCCATCCGCCTGGCGGACTACTCGGGGGGTAACCATCGGCACGACGCTGGCAGAGCTGCAGCGGCTGCAAGGCAGCCCGGTGGCGTTCTCCGGTTTCGGCTGGGATTACGGCGGCAGCGGTTCCTGGACCGAGCCGCTGCCCTTGGTTCTCGACAGCACCGGGAAGGGCTCCATCGGCATCCGGCTGGCCCCGGACTCGGCGTCGGATGAAAGACTCGACCAACTTGGTTCCGATCCCCGGGTCCGCGAGCTTTACGGCAACCGGCAAGTGATGTCCGACCACCTGCTGCTTCGCGGCCTGACGATCGAGGTCCGCCAACTGGTGCAGCCCTGGGCCGAAGCGGCCATCCAGCTGGACTGTGACAAGCTGTGACGAACCTTCGGGTCACTGCTCCACCAGCACCTGGATCCGGTAGGTTCCCGCCGCGTCACGCTCCAGTACCACCGCCTTCTTCTCCCCGGCGGCAATATTGAAGGTGGTCTCCGCCAGAACAGTCGATTGGCCTTGCGGGACGTAGCGCAGCCGGAAACTGCCCGGATCGAAATACATCAGGGCGCCGTAGCTGGCGACCTTGGTATCGAGACCGATTCGTGCCGTCGAGTCGGGGTTGACCCCGGGAAAGTTGATCAGCACGTGCAGCAGGGTGGGATCGGCAGTGTTGGACCCGACCACATTCACCAGGCGCAGGTTGGCCCGGTTGGGCGCCGCCTGACCGGTGTCGGGCACCACGGTCGAGCTGAGCTGCGGGACGCCGGCCACGACGGTCACCGCGTTGATGTGCTCGGTGGTGAGGTTGGCGTCGATCTGCCCCACGACCGTTCCACCGGAGCGGATTGTCAGGTGTTGCAGGCCCGCGGGGACCGGGGTGATCGCCGATGCGTTTCCGAAGGTGATGCCCTGGATCACGGTGGAGCTGGCCACCTCCACGTCGAGCGCGCCCAGGTTGGAGGTGGCATGGAGCAGACGAAGCTCGGCGGTCGGACCGGCCGGCGCGGTGGGGTCGTCACTGCAGGCCATCAGCAGGCCGGTCAGGAGCGCGCCGGCCGCCAGGGATTGGCAGGGCTTTCTGGACATTGTGGCTCCAAGTTCGTGAGCAAGGCGTCATCCTTCGCTGGGCTCAGGATGACAGGGGACCTGAATCCGGGCTTCCCACCAACAGACCCCGCCGGCATGCCGGGCGTCACCGCTACGAAACCATTCGTAAGGACGTTGCGTAGAGAACCGCTCCCAAGCCGTACCCACGCCAGGAGTCCGTCATGCGATCGCGCGCCATCTTTCTGCTGATCATCGGAGCCGGGGCGTCCGCCCCGGTCCAGGCCCAGGACGCCCAGGTTCAATTATGGGAGGCGGCCATCTCGGGTGATACGACGGCCCTACGCGGTGCCCTGACCGCGGGTGCCAAGGTCGACTCGCTCGACACCCGCCGGAGCGCCAACGGCAGACGCGCGCTCAACTGGGCAGCGCTCAACAACCAGGTGCCAGCCATTCGCCTGCTCCTCGCGGCGGGAGCCAAGATCGACACCGCGAACCGCACCGGGTTCACCGCGCTGCATCACGCCGCTGAGGCGGGATCGCTGGAAGCGGCCACGGAGCTACTTAAGGCAGGGGCCAACCCCAAGCTGACCAACCTGGCAGGAGTGACGCCTGCCCAGGTCGCCCGGGAGAGAGGATTCGCGTCGGTGGCGGCGTTGCTCGAAGCCGCGGAACAGGGGAAACGACCCTAACGGCCGAGTGGCTTTCGTTCAGGGCCCGTCGAAATCCATGTGCCAGCTGGGATGGATCCACCTTCCCCCGTCCCAGACAAAGACCTC
>DASWKS010000008.1:0-1939 GCA_036396495.1 Gemmatimonadales bacterium | reverse complement strand
TGAGCCGAACGACCAGCCACTCACCGTGCGGCGACCAGCTCCGTCGCACCGGCCGGTGTCGGAGCCGATGGGTAACGCCGCCGGACGGCGGCGGCGATGAAGGCCGTGAACAACGGATGGGGCCGGTTGGGCCGGGACTTGAGCTCGGGATGGAACTGGCAGCCGATGTACCAGGGGTGATCCGGCAGCTCGACCACTTCCACCAATCCGCCATCGGGCGATTGGCCCGACAGCCGGAGGCCGTGCTCGGCCAGGAGATCGCGATAGGCGTTGTTCACTTCCCAGCGGTGGCGGTGCCGTTCGCTGATCTCGGTGCTGCCGTACGCCTGGGCCGCGCGGGAGCGATCCCTGAGCCGCGCGGGATAGGCGCCCAGCCGCATGGTGCCCCCCAGATCCTGGACCCCCCGCTGCGAGGGGAGCAGCGAGATGACCGGAGTGGGACAATCGGGTTGGAACTCGGTGCTGTTGGTGTCGGACAGCCCACAGACGTGCCGGGCGAACTCGATGATCGCCACCTGGAGACCGAGGCAGATCCCGAAGAACGGAAGCCCCTGCTCCCGGGCCCACCGGACGCCCTGCACCATGCCCTCGATGCCGCGATCGCCGAACCCACCCGGGACCAGCAACCCGTCGAAATTCTTGAGCAGGTTGCCGGCCGCCTCCTGATCGGTGAATCCATCACTTCCAATCCACTCGATGTCGACCCCGACGTCGTTGGGGATTCCGCCGTGCAGCAGCGCCTCATGAACCGACTTGTAGGCATCGTGCAGGTCGGTGTACTTCCCCACCACGGCGATCTTCACCCGGCGGGCCGGGTGCAGGATCCGATCGACCATCTGGCGCCAACCGCTGAGGTCGGGCTCTATAGTCTCGAGCTTGAGCCGGGCGCAGACCTCGCGATCGAAGCCCTGTTCCAGGAAGCGGAGCGGGATCTCGTAGATCGACTTGACGTCGGGACTCTCGATCACGCAGGAGTAGTCCACGTTGCAGAAGAGCGCGATCTTGCGCTTGATGTCGGTCGAGAGCGGCCGCTCGCTGCGGCAGACCAGCAGGTCGGGCTGGATCCCGATCTGCATCAGGTCGCGGACCGAGTGCTGGGTCGGTTTGGTCTTGAGCTCCCCCGCCGCGGCGATCCACGGTACCAGCGTCAGGTGGATGAAGAGCGCGTTCTCCCGCCCGACTTCCTGCCGGAACTGCCGAATGGCCTCGAGAAACGGCAGTGACTCGATGTCGCCGACCGTGCCGCCGATCTCGGTGATCACCACATCGTGGCCCGGAGCCGCCCGCCGGATGGCCGATTTGATCTCGTCGGTGATATGGGGAATGACCTGCACCGTCGACCCGAGGTACTCGCCGCGGCGCTCTTTGCTGATGACGGCCTGATAGATCCGGCCGGTGGTGATGTTGTTCTGCTGGGACAACGACCGGTCGATGAAACGCTCGTAGTGACCCAGGTCGAGATCGGTCTCGGCCCCGTCATCGGTGACATAGACTTCGCCGTGCTGGAACGGCGACATAGTTCCCGGATCGACGTTGATGTAGGGATCGAATTTCTGGATGGTGACGTTGAGACCGCGCTCCACCAGCAGCCGTCCCAGCGACGCGGCGGCGATGCCCTTCCCGAGGGAGGACACCACGCCGCCGGTGACGAAGATGAACTTGGTGGTGGAGCCGCTGGTGCTCATGGTCTCCCTCCCTGAGTGGCGTGCCAGTGCCGCTCGGCGCGGCGCAGGTCGTCCGGCGTATCGATCCCGGCGGGCGCCGGCTCATCGAGCAGGGCCACACCGATGCTGAACCCGTGCTGCAACGCCCGGAGCTGCTCCAACCGCTCGGCTTCCTCCAGGGACGTCGGCTTGAGGCCGGTCCAGCGCTCCAGCGCGGGGCGCTGGAAGGCATAGAGGCCCAGATGCTGCCAATACAACCCCGCCGGCGGCCGGCC
>DASWKS010000007.1:0-1816 GCA_036396495.1 Gemmatimonadales bacterium | reverse complement strand
CGCTGCTCGAGTTTTCGCCCCAGCACCAGACCGTTCCATCGGAGGCGAGGGCGCAGGTGTGCGCGGTTCCGGTGGTGATGAGCGAGTAGGTGCGACCGCCCAGCACCGCGGCCGGCACCAGGCGCGAGGTCAAGGTCCCGTCACCCAGCTGGCCTGAGGAATTCACGCCCCAGCACCAGGCCGCTCCGCTGCTATCGAGCGCGCAGGTGTGCCCGCCGCCGGCCGACACGCCGGTGAAGGTAATGGCCGACACGACCGGGGTCGGTTCCTGGCGCTCGATGATTGTGTTGTCGCCCAGGCGGCCCTCAGTGTTCTGCCCCCAACAGAACAACACACCGTCGGTTCGCACGCCGCAGGTATGGGCCACTCCGGCGGAGATCACCGAATAGGAATGACCTCCGATCACCTCCGTGGGAGTAGAGCGTGACCCGGTACCGCCCACTCCCAGCCTCCCGTTGGCGCCGGCCCCCCAGCAAAAGGCCCTTCCGTCGCTGGACCGGAGACCACAGGTATGGAGCACGCCTGCGGTCAACTGCGAGAACGAAAACCCGCCGGACACGAAGACGGGAATGGACCGGCTGGCGTTGGTCCCGTCGCCTAACTGGCCGTTGGAACCGGGACCCCAGCAGCGGGCCACGCCGGTTGGGCCCAAACCGCAGGAGTGAGTGCCGGCGACGATCTGGGTAAACCCGGTACCGTTGGTGACAAACACCGGGAGCGAGTCGCCAGCCGAGGTCCCGTTCCCCAGCTGCCCCTGCGCGTTGGCACCCCAGCACCGCGCCGCGCCATTGGCATCGACGGCGCAGGAGTGCGACACGCCGGCCGCGATCAGCGAGACCGGAAAGTCCACCCCGGTCGCGGTGAAGCTCGCCGGGATGGCACCCTGGCTCGTGGCGTTGAGCGTATGGAAGCCCGGAGCCAATCCCAGCCGCCAGGATCCCAGCCGGGCCACCCCGCTGGCGTCGGTGATGGCGGGATTGCCCGACACACTGCCGCTGCCATCGGCGGGGACGAAATTCACGGCCAGACCCGAGATCACGTTCCCGAAGCCGTCGGTAACCTTCACGGTTGGCGCGATCGGGACAGCGCCGCCGATTGTCGCGGTCTGTCCATCGCCTTCGAGCCGAATGATCTCGGTCGCTGGTCCGATCACGGCGGTGGCGGAGAAAGCGATCGGAGAGGCAAGTCCCGTCACGGCCGCACTCAGCGAATTCGGGCCGATGCTGGTGCCGAGGACCCACTGACCCAGGGTGGCCACGCCCTGGGCGTTGGTGACCTGCGACCCGTCCATGATCGACCCGCCGCCGCCGGTCACCGTGAAATTCACCGGCACCCCTGCGATCGGATTGTCGGACCCGTCCGTGACCCGCACCGCGGGCGCGACCGGCACCACCGTACCGGCCGGTGCGGTCTGATTGTTTCCGGCCTGGATCACGGCGGACGTGACTGGTCCGGCCGCGGCGTCGATGGCGCGGGAGATGGCCGCGGCCAGCCCCTGGGCGCTGAAGCGAAGCGCGCGACTGCCGACCGGTCCGATCAGGGCCAGATCGGTAAAGACCGCCCGGCCATTCAGGTCGGTTCGGGTTTCAGTGGTGCCGGCCAAAGCTCCACCCCCGCTGGCGATACTGGCCGTGACCAGCACGCCCCGCGAGGTCACGGCGCTCCCGTTGGCGTCGAGCACCTGGACCTGAGGCTGGGGAGAGAGCACGACGCCGATCGCCGCGGTGGCGGGCGGCTCAGTGGACAGGCTGAGCCGCACTCCCGTCGGGGCGACGGTATCTCCCGAGCTCTGGCAGGCAGTGAAGCAGCCGATGGA
>DASWKS010000006.1:0-33978 GCA_036396495.1 Gemmatimonadales bacterium | reverse complement strand
TGCAGGTCCAGCGCGAGTTTCGGCCGCTGGATCAGGGAGGCATCGCCCCGCCGCGTGGGCAGATCGTCGTTGGCGAGGGCCGCATTGGATGTCACCTGAAAGAGGTAGAGATCGATCCCCGCGGCCACCACCGCACCGGTGGCCGAAGCCTCCGGCCGGCCGGTTCGAACCAATGCGCCGGCGACCGCCTGGCTGGCCGCTGCCTGGAGGAGCCGCTTGAGGGCCGCAGTCACCGTGGCGATTGCCAGGAAGTTGCTCATCGCTCACGGCCCTGTGTCCTCAGATACTCCTCGAGTACGATGCCGGAGCGCTTGGGCATTGGCGCGGACTTGGGCGGACCTGGGGACGGAGGCGTTATGGCCCGCACCTCGATTCGCCCGATCGAGATCCGGACGATGGGAGGCTGGGGGTCCGCCTGCCTGCTGTCGCGAGCCCGAGCCTCGGCCAGCCGCGGCCGAGCTTTCTGAAACGGATGGAGGACGGGTATGGCGGGCACAGCGAGGTGTGCCGCTCTGCGGGTTTCCTGAGGATCTCCCTCGCCTGAGGAGATCCGGGTGGCCGGCGCCACCCGAACCGCGCCGGGTTCGACCCCGCGGGCCCGCCCTCCTCCGAGATCCGTCGCGGCCTGGGCCGCGGCGGGCTCGCGATCCACCGGCCGTGGCCGCGACGGAACAGCCCCGAACGGCTCCGGGCGATCCGGCGGCTCACTGGCCCGCGCCGGTACGGCCGCTCCGAAGCTCCACCCGGCGGCGTCCGGCTGAGTCGCGGCGGCGGTCAGCCCCAAAGGCTGGGGACTCGGCTCCGCCGCCTCCACCTCGCCGAACCACGGGCTCGGCGTGATGGCCGGGCCCGGTGCAAACAGCGGAGCCACCGCCGGCAACGGGATCGGCGAGGACGCCATGGAGCGCTCGACCAGGTGGGACAGGAAATCCGTCATGACGTCGCCAGCTCGAGGTACGCCTGCCGCCGGGCGGCGTTCAGCGCCAGAATGTCCGGCTCCCGCCAGCCGTAGGCGCGCGCGAGGGTGTGGACCTCGTGTAACAGCCTCACCGCCTGGGCTCGTAGCTCTTCCCACAGGTAGCCGCCGATGTCGAACAGAGTCTGGCCGGCCTCACCGCAGGCAGGACAGACAAAATCCAGCACCACGTCGGCTAACGGGTCCTGGCGGGCCATTCCTCCGTTCATCAGCGAAAGCACCTGCGGGGGAATCTCCTCCCGCGCCACCGGCTCGCCGCCTCGTTTCGCCTCGATGACGCAGCGCTCCACCAGGAGCGCCACCGCGTGGTCACGCTCCCTGCTGCCGGCGACCTCGGCCAGGTCCCCGGCTGTCGGCATGCGGTAGCGCAGGCTCCAGTCATCGATGCGGAGCTCCGACTCCGTCGCTTCGATGCCGGGATCGGCCCGCGCCAGCAGGTCGGACGTCTTCAGGTCGAACTCGACGCGCTCGGCGCAGCGGGGGCAGGACAGGACGGCGTTCAGCCTCGACCCGAAGGTTTCTTCCCGGATCTCGAGCAGCCGCAGGTCGCGGCGACCCACCGGCAGCGCACGCAATGCGTCAGGGAGCGCACCGGGAGAAGCCGCCGCCAGGATCGCCAGCGCGCGACGAGCCGGATCCAGCGACGCCCCGGTCTCCCAGATCCGGAGGACGTCGGAAGCGCAGAGCGGAGCCATGGCCTACGCCGTCAGACTGCGTTCCGCGGGCTCGGCCACTTCGATGTCGCGCTCCCACCCTTCGTTCTCGAGCTTGATGCTCTGGATCGCGACCGCGTTCGCGCTGGCGTCCAGGTCGGGGAGCGCCTGGTATTCCGCGACCCAGCAGCGGTACAGCTTATAGGCGAGGGCGAGCTGGCCAGCCTCGTTGTACACCTCGATCGTGATGTCCTTGCGGAAGTCCCGGAGCGAGGTCTCCGCGCCCAGGCCCGCGCCGAAGTTCCACACCTTGCTGGCCCACTGCTCGAACTCGGTATCGTGGGTGACGCCGCGCTCCAGCGTGACCGCCTCGAACTCGGTCTTCCCCGGCGATTTCCGGCTGCTGCTCGGGTCTCCCCCCTCCCGGTGCTTCACCACCTCGGTCGTGCGCTTGAGGCCTCCGACCTTGCTCACCCCCGCGACATAGCGGCCGTCCCACTTCACCCGGAACTTGAAGTTCTTATAGGGGTCGAACCGCTGTGGGTTCACGCTGAACTGGGCCATCGAGTCTCCTCCTGATCAGGTCGGAATCTGTCCGGCCATCTGTTGGATTCGGATGATGACGAACTCCGCGGGCTTGAGCGGGGCGAAGCCCACCAGGATGTTCACGATTCCCAGATTGATGTCGGTCTGGGTGGTGGTCTCCCGGTCGCATCTCACGAAGTAGGCCTCCCGCGGCGTCATCCCCTGGAAGGCACCCTGGCGGAAGAGGCTCTGCATGAACGCGCCGATGTTCAGCCGGATCTGAGCCCAGAGCGGCTCGTCGTTGGGCTCGAAGACCACCCACTTGGTGCCGCGGTAGAGGCTCTCCTCCAGGAAGAGGGCAAAGCGCCGGACCGGGACGTACTTCCATTCCGAGGCGATCTGGTCTGCCCCATCCAGGGTGCGGGCGCCCCAGGCGATGGGGCCGAAGATCGGGAAGCTGCGGAGGCAGTTGGCGCCCAGCGGATTCAGGACGCCGTTCTCCCGGTCGGTGAGGATGTAGTCGAGGTCCTGCACGTTTCTAAGCCGCACGTCGGTTCCCGCGGGAGCCTTCCACACGCCACGGGCCACATCGGTCTGGGCGTAGAGCCCAGCGAGCGTCCCGCTCGCCGCCCGGCTGCGCAGCCGGCCCTGGTTGAGAGGGTCCGGTACCTGCACCCGGGGGAAGTAGACCGCAGCGTTGCGGTGGCGGAGGGTGGCGTTGTCAGTGAGCCACGTCTGCATCGCGTCGGGATCGTCGACGGTATCCCTGATGTCGACGATCAGAAACGCGCGCTTGCTCTCGCAGTAGGTCTCGGCCTCGCTATAGATCGCCCGCATCACCACCGCGCCCTGATCGGCCGCGGCGGGGATGCAGAGGATGTTGAAGAGGTCGACATCCTCCAGCGCGTACATCCCGGTTTTGGCGAGTTGGGTGCCCAGAAAGTCGGTGGCGCTGGTCATCGCGCCGCCATCGGTACCCGCAATGGTGGGACCGAGCATTTGCGGGCCCACGAAGACGCCCGCGCCGGAGAGACCGAGACTGGTCGCCGTGGCCCCGCCGAAGGTCACCGTGGCTCTCGGGTCGAAATTGGCGCCGGCGAGACCGAGCAAAACCCGATAGGCTCCGCCCACCAGTTTCACCGTCGCTCCGGCTAGGAGCGGCCGGATGGCGTCGGTTGCGGCGGGCGCGTTTGCCGCTTCGCGGATCGCGGCCTCGAGGGACGGCCGGAGGTCGCTGAAGCTCGTCACCCCGGTGTGCACCAGCGTCGCCGCAGGGATCGCGACCGCGGCAGCGGCTCCGATACCGTCCGGATCCACCGTGATCGAAAAGTTCGAGCCGCTCGCCGGTACTCCGCCCGGAGGGGCTATCCCCACCGTGCCAGTGGGATCGGGCCGGAAGGGAGGGGTCGGCACGGCGGCGGGAAGCAGACCGGTGCGGTCGAGTTGGATCAGGCGGGAGCCCGCGTTGACCACATCAAGCGCGTTGGTACGCGCTCCGGCCCGCATGGTAAGGTTCCGGTAGGTCTCGCTCCGCAGCACGGTCATCCGCCCGTTCCGCAGCTCGACCTCCGACACGGTGAGGTTGAACAACTCCCCCGGCGTGAGCAGGTTGTCGGGGTCGATGCCGGCGTTAGGAAGGGTTACGGTGTCATAGTCCACCTCCACCCGGAGACCGTTGCCCCACCGACCGGGGTTATCGACCGGGAGCCCTCGGATCCGCTGGCCGGCTCTAACCCGAAACACCTGAGCCGCCCCGCCGAGCAGCACCAGGCTGGCAGCCACGGGGGCTGTGCCGGGGGGTCTGGCGCCGACCCGAACCACGACCGCCTCGCTGCCGCCGTTGACGAAGAATTGCTGAATGGCGTAACTCGCCTCGCTGGCGGCGTCCAGCCCGCCGAACTCGCGCTCGAAATCCGCCATGCTCAAGACTCGGACGGCCTCATCGACAGGCCCCCGCTGGAACCGATCGATGAAAGCGGCGATCGAGGTCGCCACTCCGGTGATCGTGCGGACTCCGCTCGGCACTTCTTCGATGTACACGCCAGGGTAGGTGGGCGCGACTGGCACGGCGTTCCTCCTTACGAGAACTGCCTCTTAGTTTTGGAATGCTTCTCGAATCCGCTGAGCCACCTCCGGTGGCGAGAGCGCGCCGAGCCTGGTTTCTCTCGGGTGGAGTTCGTAGAGACTCGCGTCCCCTCGCCCGTCCTCCAGCACAGCGAGCAGTCGGAGGTCGGGAAACCGGCTGAGCAGCTCGCGACACTCCGACACCGCATGGCGACCCGGCATCACCAGGATCAAGAGATCGACTCCAGGTTGGTCCGTCACCGGGGTGAGAGGAGACGAGCTGGCGGGAAGCAGTTCCAGCTCCGGGTCCTGTTCCAACGCCGCGCGGACGATCTGACCCAGCACGCCGCCGGTGGAGATCAGAACAGCTCGGTTCTTTCTCAGGGGAGCGCTATGCGTCGGTCACCGGAGTAAATCTGACGATCGTTCAGGAAGGGCAGGAATAGACCGACCGGCTCAAATAGAATCCACAACCGAGTCCGGATCTTCGGAAAGAGACGCCTGACCTTCGGCAGGAAGAGCTTCAGGCAACCCAGTGACGAGAGGCCTCGAAACCACACTGCATCCATGCCTGCGGCTCGCTCGGCAAGACATGGGATGGACCTTTGGATTCAGAAAAGCACTAGGCTGGGATCCAGACCTTCGGCGCGGGAGGATGGGTATGCTAGGCTGAAACCGCTCCGGTGGGGGCCGGTCGCAGGCCGTCGCGCCGTCGTAACCGGGCCACGGCTTCCCCGCGGCGGTGCACCTGCAGCTTCTCCAGCAGGTTGTGAACGTGGTTCTTGACGGTGGCGACCTCGATGCCCAGTCGGCCCGCAATCTGCTTGTTGGACAGACCGTCTTCGACCAGCCGGGCGATTTCGCGTTCGCGGACGGTCAGTGCCGTGACCGGCGGGGTCGGCGCGGCATCAGCCGCCAGCGCCGCCACGCGTCGCAGTAGCGTGCCTGCAACCCGCGGCGTGCAGGGTAACTCCCCCCGCGCGGTGCACTCGATGGCGGTCACGAGGTCGTCGAGCGAGCCGTCACGCGACACGTAGCCCGAAATCCCAGCTTCGGCGCAAGCCAGCACGTCACCGTCGGAATCCCCGACGCCCAGCGCGACAACGCGTGTGGCGGGAGACTGCGCGGTGATGTCGGGGATTGCGGCGTGGCTGCCCGGCGTGGTCATGTCCAGGAGAACGACGTCGGGCCGAAGCTCTCTGACCGCGGTCAGTGTCTCTCCCACGTCGGCGGCTGTGCGTACGACATCAAAGCAGTTGGCCTGACCGAGGTATTGGGCCAACCCTTCGCGATATAGTCGAACAGCTGCAGTGATCAGAACTCGGAAAACAGGCACTCAAACCGCCTCGAGGCGCTGGCCACGCATGCATGGCGAGGGTTCGAATCCAACTGCAATATAAACAACTGGCCGGGTGGCCAGGATGATGTTGCCACCGCCTGCGGGGGTAGTGAGGTCGGCATCGGGGTGTAGCATCACCACGACGCCGGCGGCCGACCGCCCCTCCTGGCCCCCCTGCGGCATAGTTGGCATCGGCTAGTTCGCCGGGCATTTCGCGCCGGATGATGCCACCAATGAATGTTGAGAGGGGCCGAATCGCGCAAGCTATCAAGGTTGATAGGGTATCCCCTATCAACCTTGATAGGGGAGCAAGACACGGCTCGTCGCGTCAGGTGCCAAGGCACCGGGCGGCACCGGCGGTAATCGCCGAACTCGTCTCGATGCCTTACTGGTTTGCCGTGCATTAAGCCGGCACGCCGATCGGTCCCAGCTCTCGACACGGAAGCTGCCTGACCGTGCCTTCACCTATCCGCAGAGCGGGAGTCATGGGTACGGCTCAGCTGCGGTCATCAGTCGGATCTGGTAGGGGTCGAAAGAGAGGTCTGTTGAAGCGACCCGGTGTGATCTCGTGGGAGCTCCTGCTCGGACAGCCTGACGACCTCAAGAAGTACCTGCTCGGCTATGATGAGTCGTGGGTCCCTTGGCTCAAAGCTCCTTCCCATCGCGAAGCGAAATCGAGGAGTGGAGCCTCGACGAGGAGCATCTCGCGTCGATCGCTTGACAGCTTACATCGAACGACTTCTTGCGCGGGCCGCCAGTCGACATCCTCAGGCGCGACCGGACGCGATAGTCCAGACCCTCAGGGCGGAGCTGGGCCGAATCGAGAAGGCCCGGGACCGTACCTATGAGACCGCGCGGCAGGCGGCGCGCGCCTCAGCGGCGCACGCATTCAACTATGACATCGCCCTAACGCGGCTCACCGTCTACCTCTGTGGCGGAATCAGGAACGGACTGCGTACCCGGTCGTATTCCCGTTGGTGGATGTGAAAGGGTTCCCAGCGGAACTGCGAGAGAGCCATGCTGTTCTTTCCGTGGTGTTCGAGCGATTCCCGGTTTCCAAGTGAATCGGTACCACTGAAGGACCTTCTCTCCTTTAAGCACGACTCCGCCACCCAATACAAGTGCGGTCGCTTTTGGCGCCCGAGACAATGCTCAGCATGGCTGGTGATGTGCCGGAGGACGTTGTCAAACTTCGGTGGGGGAATCTGACTCGGCGGGTCCTTCAGCTCCGCCGCTGAACCGCGGCGAACTCACCGGCCCTCAGGTATGCTGGTTCTCGGGGTAGTAGTCCGAATGAACAGGATCGCATCCGGGTGATCCGGCCACGTGACCCGGACTGACCGGTACATCCAGGGCCGGCTCGGGATCGGAGCACGGAGCCAGTCACCGCCCGGCGGAAGCTCCCTCAGCGGGAGTACGGCCTGGTCCAGACCAGTCGCTGCCAGGGCCCTTCGTCCGGTTGCACGCGGCGGCTCATTCAGCCGAGGTGGTAGGCCTCATCCTGGTGGACGCTGTCCATGAGCGGGAGTGCGAGCAGATCGATCCGCTGCTGACCCCCGCGCAGCGGACCGCCGGGGCGGAATGCGGTCGCTGAGCCCGGAAGGGTTCGACGTGGAGCGGATCTTCGAGGAGTTGCAGCGGGCCCGGGACACGCTTCCTATTCCGGTCACGGTCATCGCCCGGGGCATGCCGCTCGAGGCCGGGGAGATGCCTCCGGACTGGTCCCCGGCCTAGCAGACCGCGCGAGAGGATCTGCGGCGCCATCCGCCGGCGGAGCTCGCCCGGCATTCCCCGAAGGAGACTTCGTCTGATCGAACAGTGCCGTCTCCGGAGGTGCTCATGAGATCGTGGTTTCCCCTGTACGCCGGTGTCGCGAGTCTCGTGCTCAGCCTGGCGTGCGCGCCGGCTCCAACAGCACTTTCGGAGGCGCATGCCGCTGCGATCCGCGATAGCGTCACCCAGGCACAGACGCGGTTCCGGGAGTTGTCGGCCCGGGCCCATTGGGATTCTCTGGGTGCGTTCTATTCGACGGCGCCCGGGTTTCGCTTCGCCGAAAGCGGGGCGGTGCAATACCGGTCCGCAACCGAGGTCCGCAGGGCGCTGTCACGGATGCCGGCCGGCACCCGGATCGAGACCAGCTACCGGGATTCGGAGATCGACGCCGTGGCCCCGGGGGTCGCGGTCCTCACGACCTTGTTCGAGACCAGCTTTGTCGATACCACCGGCGCCCGGTTCAGCTTCGGCGGGGCAGTGACCTTGCTCTGGGTCCACGAGTCGGCCGGTTGGCGCATTCGGGCCGGCCATTCCTCGGCCCCGGTGCCGAGACCTGGCTGACCGACGATGGGCCTTTGCCGGCCATTTGGCTGCCACACTAATCTTCGGGGTGACTCTGCAACGACGGGAGTTTCTGGCCCTGGCTGGTGCGGTGGCGGTCGCCCCGCTCTCCCTTCCGTGGGCAGGCCCGACCATGACCACGCCGGGAGGGGCGATGTACGGACTGATCGGGAAGATGACTGCGACGGCAGGCCAGCGCGATGCATTGGCGGCGATCCTGCTCCAGGGCACCCAGGCGATGCCCGGTTGTCTGAGCTACATCATCGCCACTGATCCGTCGGACTCCGATGGGCTCTGGATCACTGAAGTGTGGGACAGCCAGGCAAATCATCAGGCCTCGCTCCAGTTGCCGGGAGTGCAGGCCGCCATTGCCAAGGGGCGCCCGATGATCGCCGGGTTCAGCAACCGGGTGGAAACGGTCCCGATCGGCGGATACGGGCTGCCGAGCGCTCCGGCGCGTTGAGGAATCCTTCCGGCAATCCGTCCAAGAAGCGCCCTCCGCCAGATACGGACTTCCCAGCTGTCGGCGACGTGAGCCGGGTGACCTTTCACGAGGCTGACCAGCACCGCTGGACGGATCTCGAGGCGCTTTTTGAGAGTCGCGGCGGTCCCAAGGCCTGTTGGTGCATGGTGTGGCGCGCTACTGCGGAGGAAAGATCGGTCGAAGGTCTGGTCGATCGTTTGCTTCTATGTCCGCCGGGAGCTCCGGCGGCACGGTCTGACCGAGCAGCTCATTGCCGCGGCGGCGACCCATGCGAAGCGGTGCGGCGCGACGGTCCTCGAGGCCTATCCGGTCGCTCCCGATTCCCGCAGCTACCGGTTCATGGGTTTCCTCGAGGTGTTTCGGGCAGCGGGCTTCCCGGAGCTCGGTCGGGCGGGCTCCGCCGGCACGTCATGGGTCGGCTGCTCCGCGAATGACACCCTATCAAGCTTGATTGCTTGCGCGATTCACCCGTCCCCGCTACCGAAAGGAGTAGGAAAAGAGTATTCCACTGGCCGATGCCGGGGTACGGTGCCCAGACTTATTGTGGGTGAGACCGGAGCGGACCCCTGTACCACATCAGGAGAACCAGCCATGACCACTGCGACCGAACACCACGCCCCGAGCACCGTCACCACGCGGGACGGCACCGAGATCTATTACAAGGACTGGGGCACCGGACAGCCGGTCGTATTCAGCCACGGCGGCCGCTCAACGCCGACAGCTGGGAGTCCCAGATGGTGTTCCTGGCCGTCCGGGGTTATCGCTGCATCGCCCATGACCGCCGGGGGCACGGCCGGTCGACCCAGTCGTGGAACGGCAACGAGATGGATACCTATGCCGACGACCTCGCCACGCTCATCGAAACGCTGGACCTGAGAGACCTCGCCCTGATCGGTTTCTCGACCGGCGGTGGTGAGGTGGGCGCTATATCGGCCGTCACGGCACCGGGCGTCTGGCCAAAGCCGGGTTGATCTCCGCGGTTCCGCCGCTGATGCTCAAGACGGCGGCGAATCCCGGGGGAGTTCCGATCGAGGTCTTCGACAGCCTTCCGGCCGGCTCCATCGCGGACCGCTCGCAGCTCTATCAGGATCTGGCCGCGGGCCCGTTCTTCGGTGCCAACCGGCCCGGCTCGAGAGTGTCCCAGG
The DNA here is from genome assembly GCA_036396495.1 of Gemmatimonadales bacterium. Classification (GTDB taxonomy): domain Bacteria; phylum Gemmatimonadota; class Gemmatimonadetes; order Gemmatimonadales; family GWC2-71-9; genus SZUA-320. The sequence goes on along the minus strand of DASWKS010000006.1, from coordinate 24,458 downwards.
GGATGCAGGACGCGTTCTGGCTGCAGGGAATGCAGACCGGACACAAGAACGCGTACGATTGCATCAAGGCCTTCTCGGAGACGGACTTCACCGAGGACCTCAGGAAGTTCGACGTGCCGACCCTGATCCTGCACGGCGATGACGACCAGGTCGTGCCGATCGGCACCGCGGCGCTGGCCTCGGCGAAGCTGGTCAGGAACTCGACCCTCAAGGTCTACCCCGGCGCGCCGCACGGACTCACCGACACGCACAAGGACCAGCTCAACGCTGACCTGCTGACTTTTCTGAAGGGCTGAGGCCGGTTGCCCGGCGAGGAGGTCCGGGTTACGAGGGGGGTCGGGCTATGTTACTGGACCATGAGCATCGATCCCTTGACCACCATTGGGCACGTCCACCTCAAGGTCGCCGACCTCGAGCGCGCGCTCGGGTTCTGGCACGGCGTCCTGGGGTTCGACATCACGCTCCGGATGGGGAGCCAGGCCGCGTTCCTCTCGGCCGGCGGGTATCATCACCACATCGGGCTCAATACCTGGGAAAGCCGGGGCGGGGAACCGCCGCCACCGGGAACGACCGGGCTCTATCACGTCGCGATCCGCTATGCCTCGCGGGAGGTGCTGGCGGATGCGCTGCGGCGGGTACAGGGAGCCAGTATTCCATTGCAGGGGGCGTCGGATCACGGGGTGAGCGAGGCGTTATACCTGACGGACCCGGATGGGAACGGGGTCGAGCTGTACTGGGACCGGCCAGAGGCGGAGTGGCCTCGGACGGCTGACGGAGCGCTGATGATGTATACCAGACCACTCGACCTCGAGGGCCTGATCCGTCGTCAATGACTCGCCGGTCCGCTTCCCGTGACCTATAGCCCCGCGGCAATTGCCGCCTACTTCGACACGCTGGGAGCCGGGGAATGGGAGCGCTTTGAGCGCACCCTCGGCGATCGGGTCTCCCTGGCGATGCACACCGGGCTCATCGAGCAGTACGTCCACTCCGGCGACCGGGCTCTTGAGATCGGGGCGGGCCCGGGCCGCTTCACCGAGATTCTCCACCAGTCGGGCTGTCGTGTCGTGGTGGCGGACCTATCGACCGTGCAACTGAAGCTGAATCGTGAAGCGGCTCAAGCACGGGGATTCGCCGCCAGTGTGGACTCCTGGCACCAGTTGGATATTTGCGACCTGCGGGTATTCGACGCCGAGGCCTTCGAGGTCGTCGTCGCCTTGGGTGGACCATTCAGCTATGTGTTCGAGCACCGGGACAAGGCCCTGGCGGAATGTGTTCGGGTTCTCCGACCGGGCGGTTACCTGCTTCTCAGCGTCATGTCGCTGTGGGGAACGCTGCACCGCCACCGCGCCGCCCTCCGGGATATGCCACGCGAGGCCATCCGCACCATCATCGCCACCGGGGACTTGACCGCGCAAACCGACCCGACCAGCCGGCACTATTGCCACCTGTTCCGGGCTGCCGAGCTCCGGGAGTTTCTGGCGGGCCCAGGCCTGGCGTTGGAGTGGCTATCGGCCTCGAGCGCGCTGTCGACCGGCGTCGAGCTTGAGTTCGTTACTGAACCGCTCCAGTGGGAGGCCCTGCTGGAGTATGAGCGGGCTGCGTGTCGTGAGCCGGGGTACCTTGATGCTGGGACTCATCTGCTGGCCGCGGTCCGGCGTGACGCTCTGGTTCTCCCCTAACTGGCGTATCCAACATGGTTCTGCCCGCGCTTCTGATTCTTTTGCTGGTGGCATTCGGCCTCCTGTACGGGCAGCTGCGCCAGCGGCCGGACCGACGGAGTCTCTGGCGCGGCGCACTCCGGATCGGCCTGGGGGTTGGGGTCGCCCGAGCGGTCCTCGCGTCGTTAGGATGGTACGTCGTCGAGCATGACGGTGGCCCGCTTCAGATCCCGGGCTTCGCGCTCGCCATGGCGGCCTGGCCTGAAGCAGTCATCCTTTCGGAACGGCGCGTCACCCCGGTTCCCCCTGCCTTCTACGGGTCGTTGTCATTGCTTCTGATCGCGAGCACGATGATTCTGGTTGGTCTGGTGGCCGTTGTGGTGGAATTCACCCGCACGAACTCCCGGCAACCCCGATCCTAGGTTCACACTCCGCAAGGGCGACAACAATGCGACATGCCCCGGTGTTCGGGCTGGTTCTGGTCCTGGCTGGCGAACCGAGTGAAGCGCAGGCCCCCGACGGGTCCGCCAACCGGGCCGCGATCGAGCGCCTGAACTTCATGGTCGGGCGGTGGCGGGGTGAGGCCTGGATGCTCCGCGGCGCCGGCGAGCGGGTGCAGACGACGATGACGGAGATCGTGGAGCCAAAGCTGGAGGGAACCGTTCTGCAGGTGGAAGGGCTGGGCGTAATCCCCTCGGAGGGTGGAGGTGCGCCCCGTCCGGTGCATCACGCCCTGGCGGTGGTCTCGTTTGACCCCCGGGCTGGCGGCTACGTAATGCGCTCCTACATCGCGACCGGCCAATCGGGCGACTTCGCGCTAACCCTGATCGACGGCGGCGTAAGTTGGACTCGCGAGGTACCGGGCGGGCGGATCCGGAACACCGCGCGTTTCGCCGATGGCCTATGGCATGAGATCGGCGAGTTTTCCCGGGACGGCACCAGCTGGACCCAGACGATGGAGATGCGGCTTCGGCGGGAGCGATAGGTGACTCGGAGCACCCGGCAGGAGTCGCCCAGCGCGCGGTACTTCCGCCGCGACTTTCCAAGGCGGTTCCTGTCGCCTACTATCGGAGACACGAATCCGGATGCGAGCGAGGGCCGATGAAACGGTGGTTTCGGCGAATGACGTCGGCCGCCCTCCTGGGAGGCGTTGCCATCGCGGCCTGCAGGAGCGCGACCACGACCCCCGGCCCCCGCGGGGTGGAGCCGGACCCCGGCGCGAAGGCCGTCCGCACGCCGGCGGCTCAGGCAAAGGCCGACAGCGGGCGGCCACCCTACACCGCGGCGGACGTCCACTTCATGTCCGGCATGATCCGGCATCACGCGCAGGCGGTGCTGATGGCCGGCTGGGCGCCCACCCATGGCGCGAGCCAGGCCCTGCGCGCCCTGTGCGAACGCATCGTGGTGGGCCAGCGCGACGATTGTCCTGATGCAGCACTGGCTTCGGGAACGACACGAGGCCGTGCCCCACGGCGACCCGTCCCATGAGATGATGGCGGGGATGGATCACGCCAGGCTCATGCCCGGGATGCTGACCGCCGAGCAGCTGGCGCAGCTGGATGGCGCCAAGGGCTCCGAGTTCGACCGGCTCTTCCTGACCTTCATGATCCAGCACCCGAGGGAAATTGCCTACTTCGATCGGGGCCCGATGGACTCCACCAAACTGGTGAGCGCCGGGTCGTGGTCGGTCTACTGGTACAACGGATACCTGGTGAGCTCGGAAATCTCGCGTGGGCTCGACATTCTCGAACTGACGCCCAGCGGGTTCATCTCGCAGAACGAGATCGACGCGGCGCGAATCGTGAGATTCGAGTACTTGAACGCCCAGGAACAGCCCAAGCTGGTCTGGCCCGCGAGCTTCGCCCTGGCGCGCGCCTACCTCGACCAGCTGGCGCGGTCCAACGGCCTCGGGTCCGACCGGCTGTCGGCGGTGCGGAACGAGCTGTCCCGCAGTGAACAGCTCTCCGGCCAGCCGAAGCGTGACGCATTGACCCGGTTGGCCAACCAGCTCCACCAGGACGCGACCGGCGCCGGCGATCAGGCGAAGGTGCATATCCTGGCCGCAGCGGTTGGGGAGCTGGCCAACGCCGGGCGCTGATCACGCCAGGCGCTCGGATTCCAACCTCGTCCCAGCACGGGTGTTTCTCACGGTGTACCTCCGGTTGAACGACATCCCGGTCCCCTCCATCCACGGCCCAACCGCCGATGAGCGGCCGTGGTGATCGCATCGCCCCCGTGAACCCTCAGGAGCTGGAGGGGGTACTGGCCTTCCTCCGATCCGCCGAACGCCTCAAAGACACCTACACGATCTGGGTGAGGCCCTGCACGGCGACATCCCGGCACCTCGCCAGGATCCATCCGAGGGGAAATCGGCGCAGGAGGGCCGCGACCTGCTCGAGCTGGTCGCGCCCCCTGGCGCGGCCTAGCGGCCGATCGATGCCATGACGGCGGAGAGTGGGTATTCCATCCTGGTGGTGACGGGGGCCTCCGGCGCCGGCAAAACGACCTTGGTGCAGGCGCTGGCGGATCGCCGGCTGCCTGGGGTGCACTGCTACTTCTTCGATTCGATCGGGGTTCCGTCGGTCGAACGCATGATCGCGGAGTTTGGATCTCCCGAGGCCTGGCAGACCGCGATGACCGGCGACTGGGTGCGCCGCCTGGCGGCCAACCCCGACCGGGCTCGATTGGCGGTGCTGGACGGGCAAGTGCGTCCCTCCGCCGTGCGGGCGGCGTTTCTGGAGCACCGGGTGGCCCGGGGGGAAATCCTGCTGCTGGACTGTAGTCACGAGGTGCGGGACGCGCGGCTGCGGCAGCAACGCCAGCACCCCGAGCTGGCGTCCAGAAACATGACGGCGTGGGCCGCCTATCTCCGCGGGCAGGCCGACGCCCTCGGGCTCCCGATTCTCGACACAACACACCTGAACATCGCCGAGGCCAGCGATCGGCTGGTGCAGCATATTCAGGGCGTAGAGTGATCAGGCGGGAGTAAGTGCCTGATGCCCAATGCCCAGTGCCCAAGGCAGAAGGGGTCCAGTTGCCGATCAGCGTGGCCCCGAGCTACAGTTGAGCCAGGGGGGGCATTCTGCCGCGGCACCACCTACGCCGACCGTGGGTGGTGTTAGGCAGGTCAGGAGGCTACCATGTTCCGCTTTTCCTCCGCTGGCCACTCCCCGCTCGCTTTCTCCCTTGCTCGAGCTGTGTCGGTGTTCGTCGGCGCCGGGTGCGCCCAGTATTCCGAAACGGCCCGCGAGCAGGAGCCCAGGTCGGAGCAGTTTGCCGGTCCGGCTGGCTTGCTTCAGGTCGATGATAGCGGTACCGGCGGCATGCCGGTGGTCTTTGTCCACTCCTTTGCCGGGAACACCGCCCATTGGGCGGCCCAACTGGCCCACCTGCGAAAAGACCGGCGGGCCGTGGCGCTCGACCTGCGCGGCCACGGCCAGTCTGCGGCGCCGGCCACCCCCGACTACGCGATCGAATCTCTGGCCGCCGATATCGGGGCGGTGGTTGACTCGTTGGACCTGGAGCGGTTCGTGCTGGTCGGACACAGCCTGGGAGGCGCCGCCGCCATCGCGTACGCCGGTGCCCACCCGGACCGCGTCGCGGGACTGCTGCTGGTGGGCACGCCGGGGAAGATCCCCGAGGATCAGGCTCGCCGGATCATGACCTCTATCGAATCCGACTATGACAAGGTGACCCAGGAGTACTGGAACCGGCTGCTGACCGACGCGCAGACCGAGGTGCGGGCCCAGGTTTCGAGCGAGATGGGGAGCCTGCCGAAGGATGCCGCGATCAGCATCATCAAAGCGACCTTCGCGTATGATCCGTTGCCGGCGCTGGGTCGCTACCCCGGCCCCAAGTTGGTCATCGCCACGCCGTCCGGTGACACGCCCAATGACCTCCATCACCTGCTTCCGGGCCTTCCCCACCACATCATGACGGGGACCAGCCACTGGCCCCACTTGGACAAGCCCCAGGAATTCAACCAGCTGATGGACCGGTTCCTCACCGGAATTCCCTCGGGCGGCAACCCGACCCCGCGACAGGGAAGCTGAATCGCGCTATCTTCGGGTATCCCGATCAACGTCAGGGGATTGGCACGGCTCGGCGACGAGATCCGTGCTAGTCCTTTTGTGCTAATCCCCTGCCTCACGACAGGAAGCACCATGGCAATCTGGAAGGAACAGACACCCGTCAGGAAAGAACCGGCTCCGGTCCCAGCCACGATAACCCCTGATCCCGCACCCAAGAAGGAAGTCGATATGCGCCCTGATTTGTCCCCCAGCTATGATCTGCCCCGACGGACGGTCGAACGTGAGGTCAACGAATCCCTGATCGCGGCCGACCTGACCATCGAAGGGAAGATCGAAGGGTCGGGTCATGTCCGGATCGCCGGCCGCTTCAAGGGCGACGTGCATGTTCAGGGCAATCTCACCATCGAGGTCGGTGCCAAGCTGACCGGCGGGGTTCGGGCCAGCACGGTCATCATCGGTGGTGAGCTGGAGGGGAACATCGATGCCGCCTCCCGGGTGGAGCTTCTCGAAAGCGGCGTGTTGAACGGGGACCTCAAAGCCGGTTCGTTGACCGTCGCCGCGGGGTCGCGGATGCGGGGCAACGCGGAGTTCGGCTGGGAGGAGAAGGCCCTGCCGCACAAGGCCCCGGTCAAAGTGGAGAGCGGCTCCGCGGCATGAGCACAGCCCGTCCGGGAGCCGCGGGAACGACCCGCACCTGTCCCCATTGTCGGGCGACGATCCTGGAAAGCGCCGCCGTTTGTCCGGCCTGCCGGCATCACCTGCGATTTGACCCCCGGATGGCACAGCGGCCGGCGCCGAGTTTCTCGCCGCTCCGGGTCGACGGGACGATTCGCCATCCCCCGTCGGGTGAGTCCTGGGAATACTCCGTGATGGTGTCGATTCGCAACGAACGGGGCGAAGAGATCGCCCGCCACGTCGTCGGGGTCGGGGCGCTGCAGCCCTCCGAGCAGCGAACCTTCACGCTGGCGGTGGAGGTCTTCACCCCGGGGGGAACCAAGGTCCCCGGGAACGGCGTTCCCGGGCGTTGATCGGGGCGACCCCATCGGAGGGGCTCTGAAGGGGTCGACGTTTGAGACCGGCGTCCTATTCCTGTTCTGCCTTCTCTCGTGCACGGTTTCGCGGCGGGAGGTGGAGAGCACCGCCTCGAGATCACGCAACGCAGTGGTGTCGGAGATGGCACGCTATGTAACCGCCTTGCGTTCCGCGAACCCGGATTCGATCGCGGCCTTCTTTTCTCCCACAGCGATGTTGCTGGAGCCGGGGATTGCTCCGCTGATCACGCGGGACTCCATCCGGGCTTTCCTGGCCTCCTTCGGCGAGATCCGGGTGGATTCGGCCGCAGCGACGCCGGATACCATCGAGATCCTGAACGGGTCGGCCTTTCTTTGGGGCTCGTACTTCGAACGTGCGGCCTTCCCCGGTCAGCCGGTCAGCGAGCAGCACGGCCGGTTTGTCACTTGGTGGGTACGGCAACCGGATGGCCGCTGGTTGATGCAACGGCTCATGCGGGTGCCGATATGATCGGACCTGTTACTCGATGTGCACCGAGACCGGGTCGCTTCCCGGAAACGATTCCTGAATCCCCTCATCCAACCGCTGCTCCTCGTTGAATCCCGGCTCGCCCATGTGGGTATCGGCCGGGTTTACCGTCACGGTTGACTGGGTCACCGGACCGCGCGCGCCCGGTCCAGTCCCCGGAGTGACGTCCGGCGCTCCGGTACGGCGCCGGCGGCCGAGGAGGATGCCGAGCGCAAAGGCACCGACCCCGAATCCGAGAATCGCCGCCACAATCGTGAACGGTCCGTTGGAGCGGCGAAAGACTCGCCTGAGGGGCGTCTGGGCAGGTATGGTTCTGGTCATGGCGGCATTCGCCCTCCTATATATCACCAGACGCTCCGGGATCATCTCCTTCACACCGGCCAGGGCGTTTTTTCTGGGCCTGGTCCTCGCGGGGCTGTCTCCAGGCGACCTGGTGGCTCAGAGCCAGGTCGAGGCCGATACCGCGGCAGCTCATCGCGCGGCCCTGGCCTGGTTAGCGCTGGTCGACAGCGGTGCCTACGCGGCCAGTCTCGATAGTGCCGCCCCGCTGCTCCGACAGATGATCGCGTCGACCGACCGGTGGGAGCAGTTTCTCGGGATGGCTCGCGCACCGTTTCCCAACCGGATCCAGCGGGAGCTGCTGGAGGCCGAAATTGATCCGTCGTTGCCGGTGACTCACCCGGGACGGTATATCCGCCTCACCTTCCGGATCCGCGGATTGAAGGAGCAGACAACCGAGTCGGTGGTACTGCAGGCGCAGTCCAACGGCTGGCGCGTCGCCATGTACGGCGTCCGAGGCGGTTCCTGAGAGTGGCACGGGTCGTCAGCGCCGGGCTCTTGCTATATCGCCGTGGGGCCAGCGGTCTCGAGGTCTTCCTGGCCCACCCGGGAGGACCCTTCTGGATCCGGCGCGACGCCGGAGCCTGGACCATCCCCAAAGGGATGGTCGAACCGGGTGAGAACGAGTTGACCACGGCGCGCCGGGAGTTCGAGGAAGAAACCGGGATTTCGCCCCAAGGCCCCTTTCTGCCGCTCGGCTGGATCCGACAGAAAGCCGGCAAGACCATCCATGCCTGGGCCTGGGAAGGTGATGCCGATCCCGCGGGTATCCGGAGCAACTCGGCGCAGACCGAATGGCCCCGCGGCTCAGGACGATGGCTCACTTTTCCCGAGGTCGACCGATGCGGATGGTTCGATCTCCCGGCGGCGCGGGAAAAGATGAACCCGGCTCAGGCGGAACTGCTCGACCGGCTGCTGGCCGTAGTGGAGAATCCGGTCGAACACTGATGCGAGCATCGACCCCGTGGCGTCGCCTGGGCCCTGTCGGTTGCCGGTGTCTTTCAGACGTATATCATCATTGCCAGCGTGATCCGGTTGGGGTTTGGCATTCTGACCGGAGCCGTCCGAACCCGGGCGAAGCACCCGCCCGCAACCTGATTGGCCGGGCTGAGCCTCCCCGGAGCGCCCACGCCACATCGATCCGAGGACGGTCATGAAGGTCAGCGTGTTCAATCGTGAGGGCCGGCTGGTTGGGCCGGTAGAGAGTCCTCGGGTGGTGAAGAGCGACGCCGAGTGGCAGGCTCAGCTCACGCCGGACCAGTTTCGGATCGCGCGGGGGAAGGGGACCGAGCGCCCCTTCTGCGGGACTCTGCTCGACAACAAACGCCACGGCGTCTATACCTGCATCTGCTGCGGTCTGCCGCTGTTCCAATCCGACGCCAAGTTCAATTCCGGGACCGGGTGGCCCAGTTTCTTTCAACCGGTCGCTCCCGAGAACGTGACGACGATCGAGGACCGGGGCTACGGCATGCGGCGGGTGGAGATTCTCTGCGCTCGATGTGACGCACACCTGGGGCACGTGTTCGAAGATGGCCCAGCTCCGACCGGTCTCCGTTTTTGCGTGAATTCCGATTCCTTGGGCTTCACCGACCGGGAGGGCGTCGCGGCGCTGGCGGATCCGGCTGCTGAAGCAGCCGTGCGATCCTGAACAGCCTATCGACCCAGCAGCTCGCGCGCCGCGCGCCAGCCCGACTTGATGGCCCCTTCCATGGTCGCGTTCAGGCCCGCTCCGCAGGTAATTACGCCCGGTTGCGGCCCCGGACTACATGGTCCCAGGCCGAGGTGGCTACGATTCGGTTCCGGCGTCCCCCTTGGGAGACAGCCTCGGGAGCTGGAACTGCTTAGCATCGCTCGGGAAAGATCAACCTTCAGCCAGGGCAGAAAAACCAATGACCACTCGACTGGACAAGACCCTCAAACGCGAGCTCGACATCGAAGGAAAGCCCTACACCATCGCCATCAGCCCGGAGGGCGTAAAGATCACACCCAAGGGTGGCCGCAAGGGTCAGGAGGTCAGCTGGCGGGATATCATGACCGGCAGCCCCGAGCTGCTGCGCGATCTGACTGGTTCAATCCAGTCGGGCGGAGGCGCTCAGGACGAGGAGTGACCCGCTGATCCCATGGACCGGTACTTTCTGCGTTCTTCCCGGGTGGGTTTTCGCCCGTGGTCCAAGTCCGACCTGCCCTTGGCTCTGGCCCTCTGGGGTGATCCCGCCGTGACGCGCTGGATCGGCGGGCCGTGGAACGAGCCGCAGGTACGGGAGCGACTGGACCAGGAGATTCGGTCGATGCACGCACGCGGGATCCAATACTGGCCCATTTTCCTGCTGACCACTGGCGAGCACCTCGGCTGTTGCGGCCTGCGGCCCTATCCCGGCGATGACCTCACCCTCGAGCTCGGCGTTCACCTGCGGCGTGACTTCTGGGGCGCCGGGCTGGCACTTGAATCGGCCCGCACCGTCATCCAGCACGGCTTCGAGACCCTGGGCGCGCGAGCCCTCTTCGCCGGTCACAACCCGGGCAACGAATCGTCTCGCCGGCTCGTGGCCCGGCTCGGATTCCGCTACCTGCGCGACGAGTACTACCCGCCCACCGGCCTCGACCACCCGTCCTATCTGCTCACGGCCGACGACTATCGGAGGAGCGAGCCGGATGATCGCGCGGCGACCGCCCCGGCGGCAACGAATCGCGCCGGAGGGTGAAGTTGGACGTGTGGCACTCTCCCGAGGGGAGATGACGCCATCGGCGAAGGTGTGCACAGCTCTCCAGCCCTCACGCCACGAGTAACATGGTCCATTCGAGCTACCGCTCGGCTGGACCGACCGGTTGCCGGGCCTGCCGGGCCAGCAGTTCGGCTGCTTCGGCCACGCGGATGAACTCGCTGCGATACCCTTCCCGGTCGGCACCCCGAGCATCCCGGGCGAGGGCAATCATGGACCCCCAGGTGCTTTGCCCTTTGAACTCCGAATCCCGCAGCAGCCTGCCGATGCCTGCCACCGCTGCGGCCCACCGCAGCGCTGGCGAGGCACGACCTTCGCGCAGCCGGTTTTCATAGCCGACCAACCGGTAGGCGGCGACTTTGGCCGGGTTGAACTCGATCTGCAGCTTCACGTCCTTCGCCACCGTGAACAAGGTGGCGCCGAGCTCCTGCACGAACACCTTGCGGGCTTCGAGCAGATCGTCCACATAGGCGTAGTTCCCGTTGCCCTTGTCGGCCAGCTGTTCCAGCTTCGCGTCCTTCAGGTTGCCCATGCCGAAGCCCAGGACGGTTATTGCCTTCGGCCAGAAACGCCTTCCGGGCCGTTTCGTACGCCAGACGGATCCCCGCCGCCCCCGCGGTGGATCCGCCGGCATCGAGTCGGTCGATCGCATCGAGAATGAGGTCCTTCCGGGAACCCGATGCAGATGGGAGGACCAGGCCGGCCGCCCCGGCATAGACCGCGATGGCAACCTGATCCTCCGGCCGGAGCTGGTTCACCAGCAGGCGGAACGCCGACTTGACCAGGGGGAGTTTCTGCGGAGTCGCCATCGACCCCGAGACATCCAGCAGGAACACCAGGTTGTTGGGGGGCAGGTCCTCCATCGCCAGCCGGCGGGTCTGGAGCCCGATGAGTATCAGCTTGTGGGTGTCGTGCCACGGCGCGATGGACACCTCGCTGGTCACGGACACCGGGTGCTCTCCCCGGGGCTCGGGATAGTCGTAGGAGAAGTAGTTGATCATTTCTTCCACCCGCACCGCGTCCCGGGGTGGAAGCGCCCCGCCGGTCACGAAACGCCGGATGTTGCTGTATGAGCCGGCGTCGACGTCGGTCGAAAAGGTCGACAGCGGATAACGCGCCGGCGACTGCCACCCATTCTCGACGATGTGCTTGTACTCCTCGGTGTTGAACCGCCGTGCGTCCTTGCCGCTCGTCCCCACCGCGGAACGCAAGGCCATGGCGGCCGATGCGCTGGCCGGCGACGCAGCGCTTGCGTCCGTGACCAATTCATGGAGCCGGTAGGGGGAAGGGATGAGGACGAAATCGGCACGGGTCACTGAATCGGGTACCACCTGCACTGTATCGGTTACGGGCCGATAGCCCAGCGCCATGGCCGTCAGAACGACCCGGCCGGTCGCGAGGAAGCCGGAAGTCCGATCCGACGAAACCGGCAGGACGAGCCCGATCAGGGAGCTCGCGAGCACAAGATGGTATGAGCGGCGCATGGGGCCTCCCTCGCAGCGGTTGCCGAAGACAGTTCGACAGGAGATGCCGCGAGGGGCCGGACATGCACGAGTGCGGCGAGCCCTTGCGGCGGCCGCTCGGGCAGGGGCAGGTTGCAACCGGCTTCACACAACGAACCTGTGCGTCTCGGCAAGGACCGGAGGGATTTCGTATGATCGATCGAAAGGCGGATGCCCGGTGGGAGGGCGACCTCAAGGCGGGGAAGGGCTCGATCCGGCTGGGCAGCGGAGCGTTCGAAGGCGCCTACTCCTTCGGCACCCGGTTCGAAGGGGCGCCCGGCACCAACCCGGAAGAGTTGCTGGGTGCCGCTCACGCCGGCTGCTTTACCATGGCGCTGTCGTTAGGGCTGACCAAGGCCGGTCATCCTCCAACCAGCATTCAAACCACGGCTACGGTGCACCTGGACAAGGTGGGCGAGGGCTTCTCGATCACCGGGATCGATCTGACCACGCAGGGCAGGGTGCCCGGGATCTCGGGCGAGGAGTTTCAGCGCTTGGCCGAGGATGCCAAGAAGAACTGCATCGTCTCACGAGCCCTGTCCGGGGTGCCTATGCGGCTCGAGGCGAAACTCTCCGCCTGAGCCGATGATGTGATGTGTAGACCGGGCTTCCCCAAAACGTTCCGCTCATGACGGCAGCGGAGCGGACCGATGGCCACCCGGAAGCCCGAGTGGCGCTGGTCGCAGCGGGTTATCGCGCGGAGCAACGCGCTGGATCTGGACCAGGGAGTTTTCACGCGGGACGATCCCCGCAGCATCGCCCGCTCCCTCAAGCGCTCGGCTGAACGAAGCCGGCGCCGCAAGTCCGATCCCTACCGCTGCGCCATGTCGATGCTGACCTTCTACATCAACCGGGCCGGCAAGACCCTCAGCCGAACCCGGCGGACCCGCCTGGAACGTGCCAAGAGCGAATTGCGCGCCCTCTTCGGAAAACCTCGCCGATGAGTCCCGCATCCCGCCGCGAAGCGGGGGTCGGTTTGCGCTGGGAACCTCGCACCCGTAGCCGACGAGGAGACGTTATGGGATGGATCATTTCGGCAGTCATGGCGGTTTGGCTTCTATCCGCGTGCGGTGATGACGATGGAACCGGCCCAGCGGGCGATTGCGATCCCAGTGCGACCAAAGTGTGCATGGCGAACAGTCTGTTCGACCCCGCCACGCTGACCGTCCCAGCCGGGACCAGCGTGACCTGGCAAAATGACGACGGGCTGGTCCACACGACCACATCCAATCCCGCCAATCCGGTCGGCTGCCCCAGTTGGGGTCACAACGTGAGTGGCGGGGACACCAGCCCTGGCGTGGACTTCGCGACTGGCGGGATCAGCTGTCAGTACTTCTGCAGCATCCACGCGACCGCGACCACCGGAGCCATGCGGGGCACGGTCACGGTCCAATGAATCGGCGGGGCGCTATCTTTTACCCAGGATTCGTGGAACGATGGCACCAATCGTTCACGATATGCTTGAACTCCACGCCGATCGTTCCCAACGCGCTCGGACTCCGCCTGACGGGTGCCGAGGTCGGGCATTAAACTTGGTCATCGGTGTAATCCGCGGATGAATTAGTCAGTGCGGTATCCGCAGATGCCGCCGATGACGCCGATTGTTCCCAACGCGCTTGAACTCCAACTGACGGTCTGCTGAGGTCTGGCAATAAGCCTGGTTCGGCGTCATCCGCGTAATCTGGGGATGAATTAGTTAGGGCGTTATCTGCAGATGCCAACGTCGACTATGGTGGTGCAGCTCAAGAAGGGCCGGGACGACCGCCCCACCCTGATTTGCGTCCGGCGGGACGGCTCGCGAACCTGGCGCAAACTGCATCCGTTTTTTCCGGTGCACGACATGACCCACTACGCCGTTGAGAGTGTCTTCGGGTTCACCGAAGCGTTTTTCGGACTGGTGGCGTCGGGCTGGAGTCTGGAGACCTTCGCCGAGCGCGGTTCAGCCTCCCGGCTCCCCACCGAGGCGCTCTGGGCCGAGAACATGGTGGGCCTGTTCGATCTGGAGCGCGCCTCGGGCCGGCTGATGCGAGCCGACGAGTTTACCGAGGCCTTGAATGCCGTTCTGGCACAGCAAGGCGTCCCGGCATTTCGTCCGGTGAGCGATGATGAGCTGGCCGCGGTGCGGGCCCTGCGCTCGGGGCTGCAGACCCGGTGGTTCGAGCTGGCTCCCGCCGCGACGATGGACCTTGACTTTCCCGGGGCCGTCTAAGGCGTCCGGCGGATGGTGATGTCGCCGTTGACGGTTCGGACCCGGACCAGGCCTCCGCCGCTGCCGACCTTTCCCTCGGCCCGAACGTAGCGCCGGGGCGTGCCTTGGGTATCGTCCCAATCCTCGGTTTCCTGGTGCACCAGGTCCCAGTCGCTGTCGATGCGGGTGCGCCGGCCGAACCGGCGGGTGTAGGCGGTCTCGAGTTCGAAGCGGGCGGCGACTCCGGCGGGCCATTCGATCACAACCCGTCCCACCCCGGCAGTTACTTCCAGGGACTGTTCCTGCCCATCGACACGCACGATCGTGATATGAACGTCGCCCGCGCCGGTGCCGGCGTTGACCGATCCGGCCACCGGACCGATGGTGATGTCTCCACCTCCGGTGCGGGCGTCAACCAGTCCGGCTGAACGGCCAATCCGGATTCGACCGCCACCGGTGTTCGCTCGCACGCCGTCCGGCGCGCCGTCGAGGATGATGTCGCCCCCGGCTTTTTGGATGTGGAGAAGCCCGGTCCTCTCGCCTTCCGCGACCTGAATCCGGTCCTTGGAAATCGTGACCTTATCCAGATCGCCGGTCTGCCGGTGGCCCGCGTCGGAGTAGATGACCGGACCGCTTCCCGAGAACCCGCGCAGCCCCCCCCGAACTCGCGAGAGTCGGACCATGCCGCCGCCGGTGCTCACCGAGCCCCTCAGATCGGAGTCGGTGACCTGGATGTCTCCGCCTCCGGTGGTCAGGCGAGCGTCACCTTTGGCCCGCTCGATCCGGATCTCACCACCACCAGAGCCTCCCCGGAACGTGCCCTCCACGCCGATGATGGTCAGGCTGCCCCCGGCGGACTCGAGCCGGACGTCATAGCGATCCGGCAGCATGATCTCGAAGTCATGGGACGTGGAAAAGTTATTCCGGTCCTCGGTCGGCTCGGCCCGGACCCTCACGCCGCCATCGACCCGCGCGATACTGACCCGCGTGTTCTTCCAGTCTGCCCCCGCCAGACGGGCCCGGACCTGCAGTTCGGGCCGATTCCACCCTCGCAGGGTGACATCGCCGCCGGTCTCGAGATCGAGCGCCAGTGTTTCGCCGGCCCGGGCCGGGACCGTCCGCTCGATCAACGTATCCGCGCGGGGCTGAGCGGTTAGGCGTTCGATCTCAACCGGCTCAGCGCCCGGTGCAGGCGCCGCCGGCTGCAGCGCGGCAATCGGGAGCGTGGCCAACATCAGGCCGCCCCAGGCGGCTCGGGTCACGCGGGGCGTCGGCGCGGCGCGGTTGCGGCTTTCGTCGAGCAGTGCCAGGAGCCGTCCCTCCAGGTGCGAAAGGCGGGCCATACCGATGGCGATCAGGCCACTCGTTCGCAGATGGCTCGATCGCCTCGCGATATCGAGGAGATGGGTCGCGTATTCCATGCCGGAGGTCCCCTGAATGAGCACGTGATCATCAGCGGCGCGTTCGCTTTCGATCCCCTGGCGGCGAAACGCGGCCCATACCAGGGGATGAAACCAGTAGGCCGCACAGGCCACCACCCCGATCAACCGGGCCAGATGGTCCCCCCGGGCGGCATGGGTCAGCTCGTGCGCCAGCACGATCCGTCGCCGGTCGAGCGGCCAGTCAACCGCGTCGGACGGCAGAACCACAACGGAATCCCGGAGTCCCCACGTGATCGGCGAGCCGACTCGCGGTGAGGCAAACAATCGTGGGTTCCCGGTTACGCCCATCTCGCGGGCAACCTGGCTCAGCAACCCGCTCCAATCGCCGCCGAGCGGGGAGGCCCGCTGCACCAGTCGCCGGAGCGACATCCGTCCGATGAGGTACCAGCTCAGGACCGCGAGAAACCCGAGCAGATAAACCAGAGGCAGGATCATCTCCAGCGGGATCCGGCGAATGGCGGAGGGGCTTTCCCTGGTTTGGGAGGATGCCTCCGTCCCGGGGCGCATGACGGCTGCCCGGTCGGGGCCAGACTGGAGTTCATGGAGCCCGGCGCGCTCAGGGGCCGGGCCCGGATCGTCGGGACTCGGGAACAGCTCCGTCGAAGCTGGTAGCGAAACCCGAAGCTCCGGCACCAGGGGCGACAATGCCGTGAGGCCGAGGGTGCCGGCCAACGCCAGGGTCCAATTCAAATGACGAAGCGCCGCGGTGCGGCGGCGGAGCAGCCAGCTGAGGAGGAAGGCCCCGGCGAGCAGCAAGGTGACTTTCACCAGAATCATGAGCGGCCCCCTTTTCGCCTGGCCCGTTCGATCAGCTGGGACAGACGTTCCAACTCGTCCGCCGTGGGCGGCCGCTCGGCGGCGCCCAGCATGGCCGAGACCGCCGATTCCATGGAGTTGTCGAAGAACGTCCTGAGCATATGACGCGCCGCGGAACGTTGCAGTTGCGCCGGGCTGGCGGTGGGGCGGTAGACGTGGCGGGGCCCGTCCCACTCATGCTCCGCGTAACCCTTCTCCTCCAGCAGCCGGAGCATGCTGCGGACCGAGGAATAACTGGGGGGGTCGGCCAGCGCGGCCAGCACTTCGGCGGCGGTAGCGCGCCCCTGGCGAAACAGCACATCCATGATCTGCCGCTCGCGGCGGCCCAGCTCATCGTACGGATTCGCCATCAGGACCCTCGCCCGGCTGGTGCTGGTGTACCCGCACTATGCTGATGTACTAGCACAATGCTGATACACTAGCACTAACTCGGCGGGGCGTCAAGCCGCGACTCCCCGGCGCGCATCCAGACTGAAGGGGCCGGCCGCCGAAGTATCCGATCAGCAGCGCGCCGCCCATGAATTGGCACCCGCCGCGGAGTTCCCCCGACCATAGGGGTGATCCTTTCCTGTATGGAGGATGTGCGCCACTGGCTCACATAGACCTGGTACGTATGAGAATAATACATACCTGAACTATATTGCCAAAACAACACTAACGGAGCGCGGCCAGGGCGCGCTCCAGGGCCAGACGATCCCGGGCCGGTAGCGCGGCCGAGAACTCCACCTGAACCCGTTCCACCGCGCCCGCCCCGGCCACCTGGCGGGTGCGTCCCAGCGGCGTCAACTCGGCCCGGACACTCCGCCGGTCCTCCGGATCGCCCACCCGGCGCACCAGACCGTCGCTCTCCAGCCGGTCGACCAGCTGGGTCATGTTGGATCGCACGCACTTGTGGCGGGCGGCGAGTTGGCCGAGCGACATCGGTTTGCCGTATGCCGCCAGCTGAGCCAGGACCCGGTATTTCGCCATCGAGAGATCGGCGGTGGCCAGGGCCGACTCCAGCTGCTCCTCCAGCTGTCGAGCGGCATGGAGCAGCTCGAACATCACGGCCGGCCGGACCGGCTGACGGGCGGGGCGACGGACTTTGTTCACGCATGAACAGTATCCCGAGCGGAGGCCGACGGCAAGCCGTCGGGGGTTTCGCAATCGGGGCCGGGACCGGACCTTCAGACCGGAACCCGGAACGTGACGCACCCCTCGCTCGACCATACCGCCCACCGGCCCTGGCCGGTGCCCCCGCGACCCTGGAGCGGCCGCCAGATCTGGCACGACCTGGCGTTCCTCCATTGGCCGGTGCCGGTGACGGTGCTCCGGCACCTGGTGCCGGAGCCACTGGTGGTGCAGGAGTATCAGAGCAGTGCGTGGGTCGGGGTCATCCCATTCTGGATGTCCGGCGTGACGCTGCGGGGAGTTCCCGCGCTGCCGGGCCTCTCCACCTTCCCCGAGCTCAACGTACGGACCTACGTGACGCTGCAGGATCGGCCGGGGGTCTGGTTCTTCAGTCTGGATGCCGCCAATTGGCTCGCGGTGCGGGCGGCGCGACTCCTCTATCACCTGCCATACATGGACGCCCGCATGCGGGTGAGCCGGACCGGCGATCGAATCCACTATCGATCGGAACGGCCTACCGGCGAGCGCTTCGAGGCCGACTATCAACCGATCGGGCCGATCGAGCTGGCCCGCCCGGGCACGCTGCAGCATTGGTTGACGGAGCGGTACTGCCTCTACGCCCGCTCAGGCTCCGGGCGGCTCTACCGGGCCGAGGTCCATCATGAGCCCTGGCCGCTGCAGCCGGCCCGGGTGTACATCGCGCGGTCCGACCTGCTCCAGGTGCACGGCATCTCCGTCGACGGGCCTCCACCTCAGGTGCTGTTTGCCCGGAGGCTGGAGGTGGCCATCTGGACGCCTGACCGGCTCCCGCGCCGGTAACCTGTGAGAAAACGCGAGGTTGGGTTAGATTTCCGGGGCAGGTCTTCCACATCCGGCACCGGATATGTCACAGCTCGGTTCGGTGGTCATTGGGCCAGCACTGCGAGAAACCATGAGCACGCACAAGGTGGAACAGCGCCGCCTGATTCACCACGGCCGCGAATTCCACTTCGTTTCGTATGAAGGTAAGCCGGCGAACCTTCCCCGCGGAGAAGCTGCGGTCGCGCCCATGTGGTATTTGATGAGTTCGGGAAAGCGCCATCCGGTCATGCCCTATCTGCTGGGACAGCCAGTGACCGAAGTGGACCAGGGGCTACTGGAGTGGGTTCGAGCCCAAGGACTGTGAGGCCGTCATGACCCTGACCGTGCCCCGGGTGGCTGCTCCTATCGTTCCGACCTTTCCGGTCCGGGACGGCGCCCGATTCCTTCGGGAGGTTCGCGTCGAGGTCGACGGGTATTTCAGGGAGCGGGGGCTGTCGACCAAGGCGAACGCCACCATGGTGGCCAAGACCGTCACGATGCTCGCCCTGACCTTCGTTCCCTACGGTCTCATCCTCAGTGGACAATTCACTCCCGCCGCAATGCTGGTTTTTGCCCTGCTGGTGGGGTTGGGCATGGCCGGCATCGGGTTCTCGGTGGCGCACGACGCGCTGCATGGCGCGTATTCCGACAAGCCCCTGGTGAACCGGGCGCTCGGTTTCACGATGGACCTGATCGGCGGCAGCGGTTACCTTTGGAAAATCACCCACAACATCATTCACCACACATATACGAATATCCACGGGACCGACGAGGACCTTGCGGTCTCCCCTTTGCTGCGGCTGTCGCCTCACGCTGAGCGCCGCTGGTACCACCGCTACCAGCACCTCTACGCCCTGGTCCTCTACGCCATGACGACGTTGTTCTGGGTGTTTGTGAAAGATTACAAATACCTGCTGAAGCGGGATCTGGGTCCGTACGCCGACCGGCGCCATGCGCCCGGAGATGTGGCGGAACTGGTGGCCGGCAAGGTGGTCTATTACGGCTGGTCGGTGGTGATTCCGCTGCTGGTGATCGACCTCCCCTGGTGGCAGATCCTGCTCGGGATGCTGGCCGCGCACCTGGTCGCCGGCTTCGCCCTCGGCATCGTCTTCCAACTGGCGCACGTCATCGAGGAGACGGCCCATCCCGAGCCGGATCAGGCCGGAGCCATGCCCGACAACTGGGGCGTCCACGAGATGGAAACGACGGCGAACTTCGGTCCCGAGAGCCGGCTGCTGCGCTGGTACGTGGGTGGGCTCAACTACCAGGTCGAGCACCACCTCTTCCCCCGGATCTGCAGCATCCATTATCCCGCGATCAGCCCGATCGTCCGGCGGCTGGCCGCTGAGCATGGTTTGCCCTATCACTCCCACTCCACCTTCATCGGGGCGGTCCGCTCCCATCTCCGGACCCTCCAGCGCCTCGGTGCCCAGCCTTAAGACTGCTGCAGACCGCTCACCGTCGTCGCTAGCCAGACCGGCCGCCTCTACCCCTCGGAGCGACTGTGGATCCGCTCGTTCTCACCCTCCGCCTGCTGCATGTCGGGTTCGGCGTGTTCTGGGCCGGCGCCGTGATGTTCAGCACCTTCTTCCTGATGCCGGCCGTGGCCGATGCGGGGCCCGACGGAGGCAAGGTGATGGCGGCACTGCAACGGCGCCGAATCCTCGAGGTGCTCCCCCTCGTCGCCCTGATCACCATCGGCAGCGGTTTCTGGCTCTACTTCCGGATGGCGAACGGCGATCCCGCCTGGGCCAGGTCGCGGGTCGGGATGGCGTTAGGCGTGGGGGGGCTCGCGGCCGTACTCGCTCTCATCGCGGGCCTCACGGTCATGCGACCGGCGAATCTCAAAGCGATGGCTCTGGCGGCATCCGTGATGAAGATGTCCGAGGGCCCCGACCGGGCGGCTCAGATGGTCGTGCTGCAGGGACTGCGGCGCCGCGGCGTGCTCGCGGCCCGGGTCATCGCCCTGCTCCTGATGGTCACCACCGCTTTGATGGCCGTCGCCCGATACCTGTGAGCGCTCCTCCCGACCCGGTCCGGGCGCTGCTGCGCCACACGCTCGCAACCCTGGCGTACCGGGGAGGCAAGGTGCTGCGGGAGGTGGGGGACAGCTTCCCCTCGTATCAGCCGGGAGAAGGGACCCGGCCTCCGCTCCGAATCCTGGCCCACATCAACGACCTGCTCGACTGGATGCGCCAGCTCTGTGAAGGCCGGCACGTGTGGAACGACTCGGTACCCGGATCCTGGGATTCCGAGGTGCAGCGCTTCCACCGGACCCTGGCTGAAGTCGATGGGTATCTTGCTTCCGAACAGCCGCTGGGCTCGAGTCCCGAGCAATTGTTTCAGGGCCCCATCGCCGACGCGCTCACTCATGTGGGCCAGCTGGCGCTCTTGCGCCGCCGGGCCGGCCGGCCGGTGCGAGGGGAGAACTACTTCAAGGCGGACATCGTGGCGGGACGGATGGGACCGGAGCAGAACAGGGCCCGAGTGGAGTTCGACTGAGCCCCGAACCGGGTGGCACCCTGTCGGGCTTTCATTGCGGGGCAGTGCTGTTCGACCTGGACGGCGTACTAGTCGATTCGAGGCCCTGCATCGATCGTATCTGGCGGAAATGGGCGGCCGCGCGCCAGCTCGATGCCGAGCGGTTCATCCGGCAAGCACACGGGCGCCGAACTTCCGAGACCCTCCGATCGGTCGCACCGGAGCTGGACATCCAGGCCGAGGTGGCCGCGCTGGACGCCATGGAAGCGATCGAGATCGAGGGACTGGGTCCCACCCCGGGCGCCGCATCGCTACTGTCGGCCTTGCCCCGGCGCTACTGGGCCGTGGTCACTTCCGGGAGCCGGGCCGTGGCGTCGCTTCGGCTGCGGACCTCAGGCCTGCCGCTCCCGGATGTGTTCGTGACCGGCGAGGATGTGCGGCAGGGCAAGCCTGCCCCGGAGCCCTACCTTCTCGCGGCCTCCCGGCTCGAGCTGTCTCCAGCCGACTGCCTGGTGGTGGAGGACTCTCCCGCCGGGGTCGCCGCCGCGCGCGCCGCGGGAATGACCGTGATTGCGGTGCTCACCACCCACCCGGGCTCGGCGCTGAGGGCAGCCCATGGCTGTATTCCCGGTCTCGAGTGCTTGACGCTCCGCCGCCACGGCACTGGACTCATCCTGAATACCAGTACTCAGTACTTGGTAAGTTAGTGATCGACGTGTCCGCCTTTGATCTGGCCCCGGACTTCTCCACCGGGGAAGTCGCCCGGGCCGGTGTTCGGGGGATCGATCCCGTCGTTGGTGTGGATGTTCACGTAAGCGTTTCCGGCTCGGATGGCGTCGAGCAGGGCCGAGAACGGTTCCCCGGTGAGCGGACCGGTCAGATCGGCCACGGTGATGGTCCCCTCGGCCAGGATTCCGTCGGTCCGGCCGCCACCCGGGGCCACCAGGCCATAGAGGAACACCACGATCGGGCCGTTCACGCCCGGCGCTTCGAGATGAATGTGGGCCTGGACCACGTTCTCGATGTTGGACGCGATCAACCGATACTCCAATTCAGTGCCGTCCGAGTTGAGGTGGAAGACAGCGGTCCCGTGACCCCTCGTGTCGCGCGCCGGAACCTCCTCGCCGCCCGACGCCGGGGCGACGAAGCTCGCCGCGCCGGTCGGGGTCCTGGCACTGCTGAACCTCACGTCGGTCATCAGCATGTCATCGGATGAAGCGGGCTCGCAGGCTGCCGCGAGCGCGCCCAGGATCAACGACAGTCCAGCCTTTCGCATGCGAACCTCCCTGGGTGCTGCCTGTTGGTGCATGACGGTTGGGTCTCGGGCAGGCCGACGGTGCCCGCCTTGTCCCGGACGTCCCGCAGCGGCAAGGTCCGCACACCCCGGGAGGGCATACCCCTGCTCACCGCCTGGGTAGGGCAGGGCGCGGTCCGGTCCGGCGGAGCAGGAGATATATTCCCCGGCCATGCCCGATCCCCGCGAGCTGCTCCAGGACCTCCATCAGCGCCAGTCACAGGCCGAGCAGGGCGGCGGCGCCGACCGCATCACCCAGCAACACAAGAAGGGCAAACTGACCGCGCGCGAGCGGCTCGATCTGCTGCTCGATCCGGGCAGTCTTGTCGAGCTGGACCGGTTCGTCACCCACCGAGCCACCGGGTTCGGTCTTGAGGAGCTCAAGTTCCCGGGGGACGGGGTCGTCACCGGCTACGGCCGGGTCGGCGGCCGGCTGGTGTACGTGTTCTCACAGGATTTCACGGTCTTCGGCGGGTCGCTTTCGGAGACCCACGCCCAGAAGATCTGCAAGGTGATGGACCTGGCGGTGCGCAACGGCGCGCCGGTGATCGGTCTCAACGATTCGGGCGGTGCCCGGATCCAGGAAGGCGTCGCCTCGCTGGGAGGCTATGCCGATATCTTCCTGCGCAACACCCTCGCATCCGGCGTAGTGCCGCAGATCTCCGTCATCCTGGGTCCCTGCGCCGGCGGCGCGGTCTACAGTCCCGCCATCACCGACTTCGTGTTCATGGTGCGGGGCGTGTCGTACATGTTCGTGACCGGGCCCAACGTGGTGAAGACGGTCACCCACGAAGAGGTGACCTTCGACCAGCTGGGTGGGGCGGATGTGCACGGCGAGACCTCGGGCATCGCCCACGCCGTGTTCGATTCGGAGCCGGAGTGCCTTTCCGCGGTGCGGGACCTGCTGGATTTCCTTCCGCCGAACAACCTGGAGGATCCGCCGCTCCACCCCACCGATGATCCGCCGGACCGGCGCGACAACGGCCTGCTGGATGTGGTGCCCGCCCATCCGGCCCAACCATACGACATGCACCGCGTGGTGGCGCAAGTGGTGGACCACGGCCGCTTCGTCGAAGTGCACGCCGGCTTCGCCGGGAACATTCTGACCGGCTTCGCGCGGTTGGGCGGCCAGTCGGTAGGGGTGATCGCCAATCAGCCGGCGGTGCTGGCCGGGGTGCTGGACATCAACGCCTCGGTCAAGGCGGCTCGCTTCATCCGGTTCTGCGACGCCTTCAACATCCCGCTGGTCACGTTCGTGGATGTCCCCGGCTTTCTGCCCGGGGTGGGCCAGGAGCACGGCGGGATCATCCGCCACGGCGCCAAGCTGCTCTACGCCTATTGCGAGGCGACGGTTCCCAAGCTCACCGTCATTACCCGCAAGGCCTACGGGGGGGCCTACGACGTCATGAGCTCGAAGCACATCCGGGGCGATCTCAATCTGGCGTGGCCCACCGCGGAGATCGCGGTGATGGGACCCAAGGGCGCGGTGGAAATCCTCTATCGCGACCGGATCGCGCAAGCCCAGGATTCCGCAGCGGAGACCCAGACGCTGATCGACGAGTACACCCGGGCCTTCGCCCACCCCTATGCGGCGGCGGAACGCGGCTATGTCGATGACGTCATCGATCCGCGGGATACCCGGCCTCGCCTGATCGACGGGCTCCGGATGCTCCGAACCAAACGAGACCGGAACCCGCCCAAGAAGCACGGCAACATTCCCCTGTAGCATGTCGATCACCCGGGTTCTGGTCGCCAATCGCGGCGAGATCGCGCTGCGCATCATCCGGGCCTGTCACGAAGAAGGCTTGGAGGCGGTGGCGGTCTACAGCGACGCCGATCGCTCCAGCCCCTTCGTGCGGGCTGCCGACCGGGCCATGCGAATCGGTCCTGCGGCCGCACCCGAGAGCTACCTGAGGATGGACCGGCTGGTGGATGCCGCCCGGGACGCGGACGCTCAGGCGATCCATCCCGGCTACGGCTTTCTGGCGGAACGGGCGGAATTCGCCGAGCTGGTGGAGCAGGCCGGACTGGTTTTTGTCGGCCCGCCCGCCTCGGCCATCCGGGCCATGGGGGACAAGACCGAGGCCCGGCGGCGGATGGTCGCGGCCGGCGTGCCGGTGGTGCCGGGTGGTACTGGGGCCCTCACCGATGCCGGTCTTGCCAGGGCGCTGGCGAGCCAGCTGGGCTATCCGGTGCTGGTGAAGGCGGTGGCCGGCGGTGGCGGGCGTGGCATGCGCCTGGTGGAACGGGAAGACCAGTTAGCCGGCGCCCTGCAGTCGGCCGGATCGGAGGCGCTCAAGGCCTTCGGGGACGCCTCGGTGTACCTCGAGAAGTACATCCTGCGGCCCCGTCACGTGGAGATCCAGGTCCTGGCCGACCAGGGGCGGACCGTGCATCTGGGCGAACGTGAGTGCTCCATCCAGCGCCGACACCAGAAGCTGGTGGAGGAGGCGCCATCCATTGCGGTCACCCCGGCGTTACGCCAGCGGATGGGCGAT
>DASWKS010000005.1:0-3453 GCA_036396495.1 Gemmatimonadales bacterium | reverse complement strand
GGTATTGTGACGCATCAAGCTCCAGCTACGACGCAAGGCACGGGTCCATGGGGCCTTCTCGATGACGACGATAATCGGGGCGAGGGACAAGCGAAACAACCCCACCAAGGCCCCGATCACCACAATTACGAGGTGGACGCCGGTAAGGGAAAGATAATACCACCACCAGGTGCCTCCATAGATCACACCTGTCAGCCCGATTGCGGATACCATGGCGACGGGACCACACCAGAGGAGAGACACCAGGAAGGAAACCCAACTGATTGTGAGCGCGGAGCCTAGCGTGCGGCGGTAGGATGACCAAACACCAGACGGTCGGGCCATACATCGCTGGCTGAGGTAATGAATGAGGGCTGCGCCTCCAATGACGTACGCTGAGTTACTGATGAGCAGAAACAGCGTGAACAAGGGAACTGCCAGGGGGTCGAGGCCAATCTGCACGCGGATCCATACGCCGTATTTCCGGGCTAGCCAAGCCTCGAATGGAAACATCCCGAGGGTTGGGACGAGCAGTATTGCCAGCATGGGACGGAGATGGAGTCGGTACATTCGGGCTGTCCGATCCAGGAGATCTCCGGTGGACATCGGTTTCAGATCGGGCACTGATCTATTCATACTGCCCTGAGGATGTGGCCATCTGGAGGTACCCTGGCTCGCTCGTCGCACCGGCCGGGCTGGATTCTCGGCAATCCGAGGCCGCGAGAACGGAGCATGGCTATCCCGAAGGCCGATGTCAAGCAGCACAATCCAGTAATGCGTCCATGATCTGGGACGGTGCCAATTGGTTTGAGGGAAGCATGGGACGCCCTTAAATAATTCAGTTTCGCCGCCGGCCTTCGGAGAACAGGCGAAACATGACGGCACTACGCCCTCGGCTCGATGGTCCTGGAGGGGCACAGAACGTCACCAACCAGTGATCGGGCGGCGAGACAACTTCCTTGGCGAGTGCAAGGGCAAGCCCGTCCCCCCATGGGCTAGGTGCCTGCCGTCGGAAGCCAGAGAACTGGGGCGAAGCTGTTGCGCATGCGGGTGCGGGCCTCAGCGGCTACTGGAGGGTTCGGGAATTGGGCTTTCCTCCCGGAGGGTGCCGGGGTAGTGGCGCATCAGCCGGGCGCGGCCTTCCTGCCCAGCGAATTGACGCAGCACCCATGCCAATAGCCATCAGAACACATAGGGCTACTTACTTATTTAAGGGCGTCCCCTCAAAGCGGGATCACACAGGTCGAACGTGCCCTCGGCAGGGAGGACGGACCGGGCCGGGCTCAGCGAGCGGCGAGCGGTGGGTGGGGGCCCTCGGCGTCGCCCAGGACCCGCTGGGCGATGGCGAAGGCGGCGTTGGCTGCAGGCACTCCGCAGTAGATGGCGGTCTGCAGCAACACCTCCTTGATCTCCGCGCGGGTGACGCCGTTGGTCATGGCCGCCCGAAGGTGCAGCGCCAGCTCCTCGGGTCGGTTGAGCGCCACGAGCATCGCGACGGTGATACAGCTCCGGGTGCGCCGGTCGAGACCGGGACGTGTCCAGATCTCCCCCCACACGTAGCGGGTGATGAATTGCTGGAAGTCGTGGGTGAGGTCGGTCGCGGCCGCCATGGCCCGCTCAACGTGCTGGTCGCCGAGGACCTGTCGCCGCACGACCATCCCACGGTCGGAGATGTCATCAATCATGGGGTTCCCCCGTTGTCTGAATCCGAATATTGCAGTTCAACCACCAATCCCGCCAAGGGCGGGACAAGGCACAAAGAGACTCGTGGGCGAGGGGAAAGCGAAGCCTGTTCAGAGGCCTGGAACTCCTTGCTCGGGAAGGCCCGGTGGTGTCTTGGTGCCTTGGTGGTGAGATGTTTGGGCTGGAGCGAGAGGCTGGCGGTGTCGATGCTGGGCACGGCGGTAGGTCTCAGGAGATGGTCGACCGGTACAGGGCGAGGGCCCGATCGATGAACACCTGGGTCGCGCCGAGGTACCGGGCAGGGTCGAGGGCCTCATCCAGCTCGGCGGCCGTGAGGTGGGTGGTGACGGTGGGATCGGCGAGCAACTCGTCCCGCAGGTGACGCCCGCTGGTGCGGCACCGCTGGATGGCCCTCTCGACGAGGGCGCGGGCCTCGCCCCGGCCCATGAGCCGTGCGAGTAAGAGCGCCAGGTGTTCGCTGAGCGGCAGGCCATGGGTGGCATCCAGGTTGGCCCGCATGCGAACGGGGTCGACGTGGAGCCGATCCACGACGTCCCGGACCCGGACCACGGCACCGGCGCTGAGGCGGAACAGCTCCCCGACGGTTTCCCACTCGGCGTGCCACCCACCGACCGCCCGCTCATGCTCCTGGAGCATGGCCCCCAGCAGCACGCCGACGAGGGCATGGGCCCGCCGCACACCGGCTTCGACGGCCATGGCAGCCACCGGGTTTTGCTTGTGCGGCATGCTGGAGGACCCACCCCGTCCAGGGGCGGTCGGTTCCGCCACCTCGCCCACCTCGGCCTGCATGAGCAGGGCGACGTCGCGTGCGATCTTGCCCATCACCCCGCAGGTCACCCCGAGGGCGGCACCCACCTCGGCGATCCGGCCCCGCGCGCTGTGCCAGGGAACCACGGGCTCGGCGAGCGCCAGCTCTTCGGCCATCAGGCGGACGACCCTTGGCCCGTCGGCCCCCAGCGAGGCGAGGGTGCCGGCCGCGCCACCGAGCTGGACCGCGAGCCCGCTCGCCCGCAGCTCCGCCAGCCGGCGGCGGGCATCCAGCGTGGCCACGAGCCACCCAGCCACCTTCAGCCCGAACGTGATGGGGACAGCCGGCTGCAGGAACGTCCGGCCAAGCATCACGGTCTGCCGGTGCTCGTGGGACAACCGGGCGCACGCGGCGGCGATGGCGTCAAGGTCGGAAAGCAGCAGATTGAGCCCTCGCCGCACGAGGAGCACCATGGCAGTATCCAGGATGTCCTGGCTGGTGGCGCCCCAGTGCACCCAGCCGGATGCTTCCGCCGGGACGGCCCTGGTCAACGCCTTGACGAGGGGGATGACGGGGTTGCCTGCTTCTGCGGCGGCTCGGCCGAGGGCACCGATATCGTACCGGTCGGAGCTGCAGCCCGCGGCGATCATTGTTGCGGTGCCGGCGGGGATAACCCCCGCCCGCTCCTCGGCGGCGGCCAGCGCGGCCTCGACGTCGAGCATGGCCTGGACCCAGGCCCGGTCGCTCACCGCGTCGGCCATCACGTCCGTGGTGAAGGTGGGTCCGAATAGCCGATCAGAGGGCAAAGAAGACCGTCTCTTGTTCGCCTTGCAGATGGATGTCGAAGCGCAGGGACCCTGCCTCGGCGCGGGCGACCAGGGTGGCGTGAGCGCCGGGATCGGCGATCCTGGACAGCACCGGGTCGGCGGCGTTCGCCGCCGCCAGGTCCGGGAAGTAGATGCGGGTCACGAGGCGGTCGAGCAGACCCCGGGCGAACACCGAGACGTTCAGGTGGGGGGCCT
>DASWKS010000004.1:0-6421 GCA_036396495.1 Gemmatimonadales bacterium | reverse complement strand
CCCAGCGCCCCCAGGTGGAGCCAAACCGAGGACGAGCCCGGCCCGCCGTTGAAGGAGAACATGAGCGGCCGGGTTCCCGGCTGGGCCCCGTCCAGCGTGTAGGCGATGAAGAAGATCTGGGCCTCGGTCACACCTTCCGGGTTCTTCACCGGCATCATGCCGGTAGTGACGCTGTACTTGAGGGCCGTCCCGCGCAGCGTGATCTGATGCCGGGTGACTACCGGCGCCTGCTCGGCGCCCGGCGCCACCGGCGGGGCCGGGCGAGCAGTATCGGCTGGCTGCCGCTGTTGGACTGCGACGAGGGCTTGTGGCACGAGGAGGACAGCTGCCAGGCAGACAGATCTTAGCATAAAGAGGATACCCGTTCGCAGGTTTAGGGTCCGGGGCCTTCACAATCTGGTCCACAGATTACACGGATTCTCCGGATTACACGGATCTGAATGCAGATATTACCCTCACCCGACAAGGACTCCCAGACTCGGGCGATTATTGGTGCCGGGATGAACGTACATCGGTTTCTGGGGTCGGGTTTCCTCGAGGTGGTGTATCAGGAGGCGCTCGCCATTGAATTCGGACTGCGAGGAGTCCCCTTTGTTCGGGAAGCGAGCTTTTCGATT
Organism: Gemmatimonadales bacterium; assembly: GCA_036396495.1. Taxonomy (GTDB): domain Bacteria; phylum Gemmatimonadota; class Gemmatimonadetes; order Gemmatimonadales; family GWC2-71-9; genus SZUA-320. The sequence goes on along the minus strand of DASWKS010000004.1, from coordinate 5,804 downwards.
CTGTTTCGAGAACGACTGCTGCAATCTTCATTTCGCGTGGATTTTCTCTGCTTCGGTGAGGTGCTGGTTGAACTGAAGGCGGTTCGAATGACAACGTCGGCCGACGAGTCCCAGGTGTTGAACTATTTGAAAGCTTCGGGGAAGGCCCGTCGTTGCTGCTCAACTTCGGAGGAAGGAGCCTTGTCTTCAAGCGATTCCTTGGAGGTCATGACCGTACCATCCGCGTAATCCAGTGAATCCGCGTAATCCGTGGACTATGACCAAGGACCCCGAACCACGATAAGTTCAGACTCCTTCCCAAGGATCAGAACGTGCCGGTTCGGATTCTCAATGGAGCCGAAGTCTCCCGTTTGCTCGACATGGCGACCTGCATCGACGGGATGCGGAAGGTGCTCATGGCGCTGGGCCGGGGGCAGGCGATTCAGCCGTTGCGCACCGTGCTCCGGCTGCCGCGGGAGCGCGGGGCGTTCGCGGTCATGCCGGCGCAGGTCGATGACCCCGACGCCTTCGGCCTCAAAGTGATCACGGTCTTTCCGGGGAACGAAGGCACCCGTTACGACAGCCATCAAGGCGCGGTCCTGCTGTTCGAGCCCGCGCACGGCACTCTGGTGGCGGTCATGGACGCAGCCTCGATGACCGCCATCCGCACCGCCGCCGTCTCCGGGGTCGCAACCGACGCGCTGGCCCGCCCCGACGCGGCGGATCTGGCCATTCTGGGGACCGGGGTGCAGGCGCGGACCCACCTCGAGGCCATGCGGGTGGTCCGGCCGATCCGGCAGGTTCGGGTCTGGAGCCGCGACTCGAACCACCGCCGGGAATTCGCCGATTGGGCCCGGAAGCGGTTCGGGCTCGACGTGAAAACCGCCGACACTGCCCAGGCCGCAGTGACGGGGGCCGACCTGATCTGTACCGTCACCTCCTCCCGGACCCCGGTACTGATGGGGAGTTGGATCCGTCCCGGAGCCCACCTGAATGCGGTCGGCTCCAGTCTCGCGGCGGCGCGCGAGCTCGATACCGACGCGGTGCGGCGGGCCCGCCTGTTCGTCGACCGCCGGGAGTCGGCTCTGAACGAAGCCGGCGACTTCCTGATTCCGCGCGCGGAAGGTGCCGTCGACGACAGCCACATCCTGGGTGAGCTGGGTGATCTGCTCCTCGACCGAGTCAAGGGGCGGGAACGGCCCGAGGACGTCACCCTGTTCAAGTCGCTGGGTCTCGCCGTGGAAGACGTCGCCGGCGCGCACCTGGTGTGGCGCGAGGCGGAGAGCCGGAACGTCGGCACCGTCATCGAGCTGGGCGGGCTCCGAGACGCATGAACGTGACCCTGGCGGATGTCGTCATGGCCCGGGAACGACTCCGGGGTGCCTTCTCGCCGTCACCTCTGGTTCGGCTCGACGTCGAGGGCGACGCCGAGATCTGGCTCAAACTCGAGAATCTCCATCCGATCGGCTCCTTCAAATTGCGAGGCGCCGGCAACGCGCTGCTGGCGGCCGCGCCGGAAGAGCTGCGCGCCGGGGCGGTCACCGCCAGCGCCGGCAACATGGCCCAGGGGGTGGCCTGGTGGGCCCGGCGACTGGGAATACCCGCCACGGCGGTGGTCCCGGAGCGGGCCCCGGCCGCCAAGACCCTCGCGGTCGAGCGACTCGGAGGACGAGTCGTCCGGTTGCCGTTCGACCGGTGGTGGTCCCTGCTCGATGGCAGTGAAACGACCACCGAGCCCGGCTGCTTCATCCACCCGGTGGCCAACCCCCTGGTGATCGCGGGGAACGGGACCCTCGGGCTGGAGCTGGTCGAAGCTCTGCCGCACATCGATACCGTCCTGGTGCCGTGGGGGGGCGGGGGACTCGCCTCGGGGATCGCGACCGTCTTGCGGGAACTTCGGCCCGAGGCCAGCGTGATCGGCTGCGAAGTGGAAACCGCGACGCCGCTCACCGCCTCCCTTGCCGCCCGCCGGCCCATGACGGTGGCGCACACCCCCAGCTTCGTCGACGGGATCGGGGGCAAGAGCATGCTCCCCGCCATGTGGCCCCTGGCCGAACGGCTCATCGCCGGGAGTGCGGTGGTCGCGCTGGACCAGGTGCGGCAGGCCATCCGGCTGCTGGTGGCCCGGCATCGCGTCGTGGCTGAAGGTGCCGGTGCCGTCAGCGTGGCGGCTGCCCTGGCGGATCAGGCCCGGGGAATCACCGTGTGTGTGGTCTCCGGCGGAAACATCCAGGCCGATGTCCTGGCTGCGGTCTTGAAGAACGCCGACCAGCCCGACTAGCGACCAACGCCTGTTTTGCATACAATCCGCCGGCCCCATGGTTCACGTCGATCCCGAGTACGTCATCCGCCTCTGCCAGGCCCTGGTCCGCATCAACTCGGTGAATCCCACACTGGTCCCCGGCGCCCCGGGCGAAGCGGAGATCGGCCGATTCACCGCCTCTACCCTGGCCGGCCTGGGGCTCGAGGTGGCACAGCACGAGCCCAGTGCGGGTCGGGTCAGTGTCACCGGCCGGTTGCCGGGCACCGGGGGCGGGAAGAGCCTCATGCTCAACGCCCATTATGACACGGTGGGCGTCGAGGGCATGAGCGAGCCGTTTTCGGGCGAGGTGCGGGACGGGCGGTTGTACGGCCGCGGCGCGTACGACATGAAGGGGAGCCTGGCGGCGAGCATCGGCGCCATCAAGGCGGTGCTCGAGACCGGAGGAGCGCTGCGCGGCGATCTGCTGGTCGCTGCGGTGGCCGACGAAGAGTACGGCAGCCTCGGCACGGCCGACATCCTCACCCGGATTCGCACCGATGGCGCGGTGGTGACCGAGCCGACCGCGCTCGACATCTGTCTGGCCCATAAGGGCTATTGCTGGATCGAAGTCACCACCACCGGGCGGGCCGCCCACGGCAGCAAGGTCGATCAGGGAGTGGACGCCAACATGCGGATGGGCTGGTTTCTGGCCGAGCTCGACGGTCTGGAGCGGGAGCTGCGCCAGCGTCCGCCTCATCCGCTGGTCGGTCCCCCATCACTGCATGCCGCCTTGCTCCAGGGCGGCGCCGGCCTCAGCACCTACGCCCCGACCTGCACCCTGCAGATCGAACGCCGCACCGTGCCGGGGGAAACCGAGGGGCAGGTCATGCGGGAGATCGAAACCCTGCTGGCCCGGATCGAGGCCCGCGACTCTTCGTTCCGCGCCTCGGCCCGCGCGTTCTTCACCCGCGATCCCTTCGAGGTCGCGCCCGAAGCCCCGGTGGTGCGGGCTCTGTCTCGGGCTTTCGCCGGCACCGTGAACCGCTCGCCCCGATACATGGGTGATACGCCCTGGATGGATAGCGCGCTCACCAGCGCCGCCGGCGTGGAAACCGTGGTGTTCGGGCCCGGAGGAACCGGGGCGCACGCGGAGGTCGAGTGGGTGGATACCGCCTCGATGGTACAGTGCGCCGAGGTGTTGGCCCGAACCGTGGTGGAGTACTGCGCGTGACCGGGCGGCCGATGCGGTTTCGGATCAACCCGTTCCGGGTGCGGGCGGCGGTACCTCAGCCTTCCCGGGCCCCGATTCGGGAATTCCACCGCTCGCTGCCGGGCTACCAGCCCACGCCGCTGCTGGAGTTGCGCCAGCTGGCGGGTTCCCTGGGCCTGGCCTCCATCCTGGTCAAGGACGAAGGCCACCGCTTCGGACTCAAGGCGTTCAAGGGACTGGGAGCCTCCTGGGCCATTCACCGGCTTCGCGCCGTGGGAGGCCCGCTGGTCACGGTCTCCAGCGCGACCGAGGGCAATCACGGCAGAGCGGTCGCCTGGACCGCCCGCCAGCTCGGCCTGCGGGCGGTGATCTTCATGACCCGCCATGCCTCCCCCGCCCGAATCCAGGCGATTCGGAGCGAGGGCGCTTTGGTGGAGCTGGTGGACGGGAACTACGAGGACGCGGTTCGCGCGTGCGCCGAACGGAGTGCGGCGGAGGGGTGGCAGGTGGTGGCGGACGTGGGGTACGACGGCTATCTGGAGATCCCTCGCTGGATCACCGCGGGCTACAGCACCATCCTGGGCGAATTCGAGGAGCAGCGCGCCGCGGGGCAGCTGCCGGAGCCCGAGGTGGTTGTGGCGCAGGCCGGGGTCGGCGGTTTCGCGGCCGCAGTGGTGGAACATTTTCTCCAGCGGCCGCGGCAACCTCGCATCGTCATCGTCGAGCCGTCCGACGCCGACCCGCTGCTCGAATCGGCCCTGACGCCCGATGGCCGGCCGGCTCCCTCCAAAGGATCGCAGGGTTCACTGATGGCCGGTCTCAACTGCAGCACTGTGTCGCTCAGCGCCTGGCCAGTGCTCCGGACCGGGGTGGACGTGTTCCTGAGTATTCAGGACCACTGGGCGCTGGACGCGATGCGGCGATACGCCCATCCCGCACCGGGCGATCCGCCGGTCGTCGCCGGCGAGAGCGGGGCGGCCGGACTGGCTGGCCTATTGGCCCTGATGGAGCACGAACCCTTCGCCCTGGCGCGGGCCCATCTCGGACTCGGCCCCACCACCACGGTGCTGCTGGTGGTGACCGAAGCCGACACCGATCCGGAGGCCTGGCGGAGAATTGTGAACCCTCACGTACTACGCAAGATCAACAGTGGACGGTGAACGTGACTGACTTTTCCAGGGGAGTACCCGTCGCGCTGCTGCTCCTTGCCGGCTGCACCCGCGCCGCCGAGCGGTCCCGGCTGAGCTTCGTCAGCATCGACACCACTCCGCCGCCGCCGGTCAGCGTCACCGATTCGCTGCTTCGGACCGGTCACAGCCACGATCCGACCCAGTGGCCGGTCTATGGGGGCGACTACGGTCAGGGACGGTTTTCCCCGCTGGATCAAATCCACTCGGGGAATGTGCAGGGCCTGCGGCCCGCCTGGATCTGGCAGCTGGGAGAGGCCGAGTCGTTTCAGACCACGCCGCTCGTCATCGGCCGCGCGATGTACGTTACCACTCCGATGGTCGAGCAGATTCAGCGGGTGGTGAAGCTCGACGCCGCCACCGGGCAGGTGCTGTGGGATCATCCCATTCGGATCGGCACCGCCCTGTTCTGTTGCGGCCCGAACAATCGGGGGGCGGCCGCCTGGGGCGACAAGATCTACCTGGCCACCCTCGACGCCCGCCTGATCGCGCTCCGCGCGGACAGCGGTACCCAGGTCTGGGAAGCGTCGGTCGGGGATCCGCTGCATGGCTACGGCAACACCTCGGCGCCGGTCGCCTTCAACGGGAAGGTCTTCATCGGTACTTCGGGCGGTGAGTGGGCCACCCGCGGCTTCCTCAAGGCGTACGATGCCGAATCGGGGCAGCCGGCCTGGACCTGGTACACCATTCCTTCCCCGGACCAGGGGGGCTGGTGGGGTGAGTGGACCGAAAAGGCGCCGGGCACCGAGTTGTCTCTCAACCGCGATCTCCCGGCAGAGCGGCGTGACTCGGCCAAATACGCCGACAGCTGGCAGCGGGGCGGCGGTCCCATCTGGATGCCCGCCTCGGTGGATCCCGGGTCGGGTTTGCTGTTCGTGTCGGTTGGAAACGCCAACCCGGACTACAACGGGGTCACCCGACCGGGAGACAACCGTTGGACTTCGAGCATCTGCGCCATCCGCGCCGCGGACGGCACCCTGGAGTGGTGCTGGCAGTGGATGCCTCACGACGTCTGGGACTACGACGGCGCGAGCCCGCCCTTCCTGTTCGATCTGGTACGCGAGGGCGAAACCGTGCCGGCGGTGGGTGTGTTTACCAAGGTGGGGTTTCTCTACGTTCTCGATCGCCGCACCGGCAGCCTGATCACTCGGAGCGACGCCTACGTCCCGCAGGAGAACCTCTTCAA
>DASWKS010000003.1:0-7235 GCA_036396495.1 Gemmatimonadales bacterium | reverse complement strand
GTACCCAGGCGAGGGGGGGTATCTCGAGTTTCACAAGATCCGGTGGCCGGGGGGGCTCAAGCTCTGCCGCGTGACCAGTCCACATATGGATCTGGGTGGCAAGCAACCCTACGATCCCAATGTCGGCCGGGCCCGGGCCTACAAGCACGCCGCCGACTATGTCGGCCTGCTGCACCGGCTGCGGGACATGGCCCAACCGTTAGGCGGTGACTTGATCGCCACCCCGTTCGATACCGAGCTGTTCGGCCACTGGTGGTTCGAAGGGGTCGATTTCCTGGGCGATGTCTATCGCGGCCTGGCGGGACAGCAGGCGGTCCGGCCCGCGACCGCCTCTCAACATCTGGACGGACGGACAGACGGACGGCGTTTCATCAAGCTGGCGGAGGGATCCTGGGGCGCCAACGGCGATTTCAGCAAATGGCAGAATCCGGAGACCGAGTGGACCTGGAACCGTTTGGGGCCCCTCGAGGATCGATATTGGGGCGTGGCTGCGCGAGAGCTGTCCGCCGGCCCGTCAGGCCGTCCGACCGCCCTCACCCAGGCCACTCGGGAGCTGCTGCTGGCCCAGGCATCCGACTGGCAGTTCATCATCTCCACCGGGGCCGCGACCGATTACGCCGAAAAGCGTTTCAGCGGCCACTGCGACGCCCTGGATGCCTTGCTCACCGCCCTGGAAACCGGGCAGACCGAGTCGGCCGTCCGCCTTGCGGCGGAGCACGCCAAAGCGGACGACTGCTTCCCCGACCCGCTCGGGGCCGTGGCGGAGGTGCTGAATGCACGCGACTGATCGCCGGACCGTTCACTGTTAACCGTTGACCGTTGACCGTTGATCGTAGACGCGCCCGTGCCTCATTCCGTCGTCATTCACGCCCACCTGTATCAGCCTCCCCGGGAAGATCCCTGGACCGGCCAGGTACCCCAGGAGCCTACCGCGGCGCCATTCTATGACTGGAATGAGCGAATCACCAGCGAGTGCTATCGGCCCCTGGCACCGCTGCTCGGGAGGTTGAGCTATAACGTGGGAGCCACCCTGTTCGAGTGGCTGGATCGGGAAGCGCCCGACCTGGCCGAGGTGGTCATCCAGGCGGATCGGGCCAGCGTGACGCGGCTGGGGCATGGCAACGCGATTGCCATGCCCTATCATCACCTCATCCTGCCGCTCGCGTCACGCCGAGACCAGGAAATCGAAGTGCGGTGGGGCATTCGCGATTTCGAGCGCCGCTACGGCCGGCCGCCCGAAGGCCTCTGGCTCCCGGAAACCGCAGTGGACCAGGTCACCCTCGATGTCCTGGCGGCGGCTGGTATCCGGTTCACCATCCTCGGCCCCCATCAGGTCGAGGTGCCGCCCCTCTTCGGCGGCGCGGGCGTGGTGCGAACCAGCGGCCGCCGCCGGCTGGCGGTGTTCGTCTACGATGGCCGGACCTCCCATGATGTCGCGTTCGGAACCCTGATCAAGGATGCGGTGACCTGGTATCACCGGCTGTCGCTGCCGCGGGATGACGTGCGCGCCCCCAAGCTGATCAGCCTGGCGACCGATGGCGAAACCTTCGGCCATCACCACGTCACGGGGGTCGCTGCGCTCGGCCGGGTGCTGGAGCGGCTCCAGGCGGCCGGGATTCTGGTGGACAACTATGCGGCGTTCCTGCACCGCCATCCGCCCCGCGAGTTCCTGCGGCTGGTGGAGCCGAGCTCCTGGAGCTGCGCCCACGGCATCGAACGGTGGCGAGCCGACTGCGGCTGCCGCCTGGTGGCCGGCACGTCGCAGGCCTGGCGCACGCCGTTACGTCAGGGGTTCGACCAGCTGCGGACGGAGATCGATGGTCTGCTGGCCGAACGGGGGCACGTGGTGCCCGACGATCCCATCGCCGCCCAACGAACCCTGCCGCTCGACTGGCACGCCCGAAGGATGTTCTCCTCCTGCGGCTGGTTCTTCGATGACATCGCCGGCATTGAGCCGCGGATCTGTCTGGCCCACGCCGTTCGGGCCATCGAGTTGGCGGGTGATCGAGGCCCGGCTCTCCTGGCGGCCCTGCGCAACCGGCTGTCGGAGGCCAGGAGCAACGACCCCAACGCGGGAACCGGGGCGGACGTACTCGATGCGATCGTTGGAGGGCGGCGACACTCATTGACGATTGACGATTGACGATTGACGATTACTCGTCCCGCTTTCCAGCTCAGGACCGGAGGGTAAGTAATCGTCAATCGTCAATCGTCAATGTAGTCAAGGCACCGGCGTCGGTTTCGGCTCCAGCCGGGTGATCCACAGCCCGGTGTTGATGTCGTTGAAGTAGATCAGCCCGTTTTTCACCACGGCGCCCCAGGTGAACGTGGCCCGGGGCCGGTGTCCCAGGGAGTCGGCGGTGAAGATCCAGGCCATTTCCCTTCCCTGCCGCAGCAGATCGCCCTTGAGCTCGCCCGAGATATCGAGCACTCGGCCGCCGCCCTGATAGCTCCCCATGTACAGCGAATCGCCCTCCACCCAGATGTTGTGGACGCCGCCGTCGGTGGGCTCGTACCAGGCGACGATCCTGGGCTGGTCGAGGTTGGAGATATCGACCACCTGCAGCCGGCCCCAGGTCAGGTCGTTGCCGTCCTTCAGACCGGTGGCGGGGCGAGAGGCGTAGACCTCGTCGGCGATGAAGACGTACTGGCCCTTGCGCCAGGCGGTGTGGGTGCCCCGCGCCCCCAGTCCGTACATCTGATCGACCCGGGCGTAGAGGGCGTTGAGATCGTATTTGAGCTGGCTCACCTGGACTGGTTTCTCGGGCGAGCCACCCTTCATCCCGTTGCCCACATCGAGAATCACCAGGCCGTCGTTCCAGTAGGAGAGATAGGCCAGCCCGTCCTCGATGTGGATGTCGTGAACGTAGCGGCCGGCTTCGGTCTGCTGCGTCTGCCAGCGGGCCACTTCCCTGGGCTGGTAGGGATCGCGAATGTCGATGACCCGCATGGAGCCGGTGGCATCGTCGGTCAGGTAGACGTAACCGCGGTAGACATACGACGAGTGCACCCCGCCCGACACCGTCTCGGTGAAGCTCGAGATGGGCTTGGGGTGACAGGGCGTGCTCGCCTCGAAGATCACGATGCCGTTCTTCCGGTCGGAGGCGCCCTCTCGCGAGAACACGCCGTAACGGCCATCCTCGGTGGTCATCACGTCGTTCACGTGCCGGGCGTCGGTCAGCATCGAATCGACGATCACCGGGCTGGCGGGGTTGGAGACGTCGATCGCGTAGATCCGATCGGCGATCGTAGTGTAGTAGGCGCACTGGCCGTTAGGATGGACCCACACTTCAGCGCCCCGCAGCTTCACCGGGACCCGTCCCACCACCTCGAGGCCCCGTCCCACCCGGCGAGCAGCGACCGTCACCGGCACTTCGGTACTCTGGGAACCGATGCTGGCGACCACGGTATACTTGCCGGCGTTCTCGGCCACGAACAAGCCTTCCTCGTCGATCTGGGCCACACCGTCGCCGCCTTCCAGCGACCAGCGCACCGCCAGATCGCCCACGGTTCGGCCGGAGCCGTCCTGGGCGGTCGCCTTGAATCGCAGAACATCGCCGGTGCGGACGTTCAGTCCGGACCCCACCGGAAGGGCGCCCGCATCGGTCCGGGCCTCGATGGCCAGTCGGGCGATCTGGGTGGGCACCACGTCGACCACCAGCGTGGCGGTCCCCTGCCCGGCCTTGGCGCTGATGGTGGCGCTGCCAGGCCCGGTGGCCGTGAGCCGGCCGTCAGGGGTGATTCGCACCACGCGCTCGTTGGAGGAGCTGAAGGCGATGGGATCGTTCCGCACATCGTTGTGGGTGCTGTAGCCCGTCCCCCGCAGCGTCAGCCGCGTCCCCACCGCCATCCGGCTGGGCCGGGGAGCCAGCTTGATCCGGGTGATGGGAAGCGGCAACACCCGAACCGTCGCCTGACCGTAGATAGGCCGTCCACCCGGAACCGCTGCTACCGCGGCCACCCGGACATAGCCGGTGTAGCCGCCGGTTACCAGACCGACCGAGTCGACCGATCCCTCACCTCCACCGGTGAACCAGTTGATCTTGATGCCCGGCACCGGGTTGCCCTGGGCGTCCAGCGCCCGGGCATTGAGCCGCACCGACTGGCCGACCTGGATCTCGGCGTTGGCGGGAGAGATTTCGACGCGGGCGACAGCCGACTGTTGCAGCAGCAAAGCGAGGAGGAGCATGCAAGCCTCATTGACGATTGACGATTGACGACTGACGATTGCGGACCGGTCTCCGGGGCCCGTAATCGTCAACCGTCAATCGACAATCGTCAATGGGGTAAGTGCAACGCGGCCGGGAAACCGATGCTCCGGTCCCCGGCCGCCGCCCAGAGGTTAAGAGAGCGCTTAGTTGCCCAAAGGCGAACAGGGCACCGAAAGGCCGCGTGCATCACACTCGCCGGCCGGGACCAGCATGCTGTTGTAGCGTGAATCGCCCGGGCGGTCCACCGGCAGATCGCTGAGCCGGTTGTAGCGCCGGGCATCGATCCAGCGGGTTCCCTGCTCCCACATCAGCGAGTACACCCGGTTGTAGAGCAGCTCGGTGATGAAGGCGTCGTCCGAACTCCCCGCCGTGAGCGTCGACGCCGCCAGTCCGCCGGCGTGCTGCCGGACCAGGTTGATGTCGTCGACGGCGCCCGCCTTGTCAGCGGTGTTCCAGCGGATCTCGGCCCGGAGCAGCAACAACTCCTCGTTCTTGATCCAGGCGATGTCCGTGCCCTGGTCCGCGCTGGTCGGGGTTCCCGCCAGGTTGTACAGGGTGGGCTTGTGGGTGCCGGTGAGTTCGTTCAGCGACCGCGCTGTCGGCGCCTGGGTCACTTTGCTGGTGAGCCGGAGGTCGGGCTCCCCGTTCGCCCGCAGCTGGGCCCCGGTCACGATCGACGGATGCACCCAGTACCGGTTGGACCCGATGTTCTCCGACACCGGATTGAGCGGCTCGCCGGCGGCCGTGGAATAGGCGTAATACACGCCAGTGGCCAACGAACCGGGGAGCCCGGCCGCAGTGACGAACGAGGCGTTCATCGCGGTCGAGGCCTGGGCCCAGCAGGCGGCGCAGGCCAGGAACGTGGCCCGGTGCACCAGCACCTTGGCCGCCAACGCCCGGTTGAATTGAGTGAACGTGGCGGGCGTGGTAAACCCGACATACCCCGGAGCGACGGTGAAGGGGAAGGCCGCGCTTCCCGCCTGCAGGTCGGCCAGCCCTTCGTCCAACAGGGCGCTCACGGCCTCCTCCGCCGCGGCGAACGAGACGAACGGCGCCGGCGGCTCGGTAATGGGCTTATCGACATCGATCGGCATGCCAAGCGCGCCCGTACGCACCGCAATCCGATGCATGTGCCAGGCCTTGATGGTCTTGGCAAACCCGGCTGAGGCCCGGACCTCCTGCTCGGTCACCCCGACGCCCACCGGCAATGCGGCGAGATAGGCGTTGATGGTCCGGATCGCCCCGTATCCACCGGTCCAGGCCTGGCCGGCCCGGCCGCCCGCTTCCTGCGGGCCGCGAATCTCTTCGCCGGTTTCGCGGGGATCATTCCCCAGCAGGTTGTAGCCTTCCCGGCCGTAGATCCCCCATTGCTGGATGATCCCGCCCACATCGTTCAACGCCTGGGAAAAGATGCCGGTGGCCGTCCGGGCCAGGACGGCCCGGCTGGGCGTGCCGGTGAGCTCTTCCACCGTCGGGGCGTTGGTGTTTCGGAGATCGAATTCAGAGCAGGCGCTCAGCAGCAGCGCCGCGCCCAGTCCCGCGACGAGCATGCGCCGCGGGGACCGGCTGGTTGAGATGGTGTTAGGCATGGTAGGCATTAGAACCCCACTCCAATGCTGAAGAAGATGCTGCGGCTGGGCGGATACGGCGAGATGTCGAGGTTGTTCCGGATAGCGGCGGAGCCGATGTTCGCCACTTCGGGATCGAGACCGTCGTACTTCTGGAAGCTGAAGAGATTGCGGCCACTGAGGTTCAGCCGGACATTATCGACGCCCCAGCCCAGACCCCGAACCCAGCCCTTGGGGAGATCCACGCCGACGCTGACTTCGCGGACCTTGAGGAAGGTCGCATCGGCCATGTAGCAGTTCATGGCGCCTTTCAGGTAGCACTCGTAGCGCGCCAAGCCCTCGGGCGTGCCCCAATCCTTCGCGTTCCGGCCGTCATCATAGAGGAAGGTGGTCAGATCGATGACGGTGCCACCCTGCTGCCAGTCGAGCACGAAGCTCAGGTTGAAGGACTTATAGGTGACGTCGTTCACGAATCCCACCCGGAAGTCCGGGGCGCTGTTACCGATCTGCACGTTGGTGGGGCTGATGGAGCCGTCGGCTTCGAGCCGGCGCCCGATGATCTGGGTGAGCGGCTGCCCTTCTTCGATGAAGGTGACTCCCAGGCCGCCGAAGCCCGACAAGGGCGGCCGGAAGGCCGGCAGGCCGGCGAGGTCGACCACCTCACTGCGGTAGGAGGTGAAGGTTCCCCGGGCCACCCACTGCAGGTTGCGACCCTGAATCGGGGTATAGCCCAACCCGACCTCGAACCCCTGGTTCTCGATCTCGCCGCCGTTGAAGAACTGGCTGGTGAAGCCGGTCGACGGCGCCGGGACCCGCTGCAGCAACAGGTTGGTGGTGCTGCGCCGGAACCCGGTAAGGTCCCAGGTCAGCCGCCCATTCAGGGCGTTGCCGTCGATGCCTCCCTCCCACTCCTTGAGGCGTTCCGGCTCGATGGTCGGGAACCCGGCTGCGCCCGCCACGCTAAACCCGTTGGCTTGGCCGAACTGCGGGGTGTTGAGGTTGGTGAACTTCTGGCCGAAGAGCGGCTGGTTGCCGGTCTCGCCGTAGGCGACGCGCAGCTTGAGCTCGCTCCCCGTCCCCAGCAGGTCCATGAAACGATAGGAGCCGGAGAGTTTGGGGAAGACGTAATACTTGTCGATGTCGCCGTTGACGCTGCTCCGCTCGGCTCGGAGGCCACCCTGCACCAGCAGCCGGTCGTCGAACAGCCGGACCTCTTCCTGGGCGTAGAGCGCCAGGGTCCGCTCCTCGGTGAGGGTTTCGAACGACGTCGTGGTGGTGCCCTGCCCCACGTTCTGCTGTCCGGGAATCAGGTTGGTCGTGGTGGCACGGCCGGTCTTGAGGCGCCGGTCTTCGAACTGAAGGCCGAGGGACGTGGTGGCCGACCAGGTGCCGGTGTGGAACACATGGATGCCGTTCAGATTCCAGTTGTAGTACTTGCTGTCGGCGTTGCCTTCGA
>DASWKS010000002.1:0-5460 GCA_036396495.1 Gemmatimonadales bacterium | reverse complement strand
GTCCGGGAGGATTACGGGCCCGACGGCGCCGCGTGGGACTATTTACCCCACGACCACGCCCGGAGCCGGGCCTACCGGTGGGGCGAGGACGGGCTGGCCGGAATGAGCGACGATGCCCAGCACCTGTGTCTGGCGCTCGCGCTCTGGAACGGCCGCGATCCGATCCTCAAGGAGCGGCTCTTCGGACTGACCAACGGCGAGGGCAACCACGGCGAGGACGTGAAGGAGCTCTACTATTTCCTCGACGCCACGCCGACCCATTCCTATCTGCGCATGCTCTACAAGTATCCTCAACTCGAATTCCCCTACGCCCGTCTGGTCGAGGAGAATCGTCGCCGCGGGGCACCCGACACCGAATTCGAGCTGCTGGATACCGGCGTGTTCGATCAGGACCGCTACTTCGACGTGGTGGTAGAGTACGCCAAGGCCTCTCCGGAGGACATCCTGATGCGGGTCACGGTGCACAACCGTGGTCCGGAGACGGCCGCCCTGCACGTGCTGCCCCAGCTGTGGTGTCGCAACGTCTGGTCGTGGGGCAAAGGCTCGCGGCCCGCGCTGCGCCGAGCCGGTCCAGGGATCGTGTCCGTGACGCACCCCGTCCGGGGAACCTACACCCTGTACACCGAGGCCCCCGAGCTGCTCTTCACCGAGAACGAAACCAACGCGAGCCGGGTCTTTGGAATCGACCAGGACCCCGGCTATTGGAAGGACGCTTTCCACGAGCGGGTGGTGTCCGGACGGGTGGAGGCGGTCAACCCCGCGGGAGAAGGCACCAAAGTGGCGGCCTGGTTCCGAGACGAGATCCCCGCCGGGGCATCCCGTACCTACCGCGTACGCCTGGCGGCTGATCCTCTGGCGCTGCCCTTCGCGGGGTTCGACGCCATAGTCGCCAGCCGCCAGCGGGAGGCCGACCAGTTCTACGCCGAGCTGCAGGGGAGCCTGGCCGACCCGGACGCGCGCCTGGTGCAGCGCCAGGCCTTCGCCGGGATGATCTGGAGCAAGCAGTTTTTCTATTACGACGTGCCGGAGTGGCTCCAGGGCGACCGGGGGCACCCGGCTCCGCCCGAGAGCCGGAAACGGGGACGCAACCACGAGTGGACCCACCTCAACAACGCCGACATCATCTCGATGCCGGATACCTGGGAGTACCCCTGGTACGCCGCGTGGGACCTCGCGTTCCACAGCATCCCGTTTGCGCTGATCGACTCCGAATTCGCGAAACAGCAGCTGGTGCTGCTCACCCGCGAATGGTACATGCATCCCAACGGTCAGCTGCCGGCCTACGAGTGGGCCTTCGGCGACGTGAATCCGCCGGTGCATGCCTGGGCCACCTGGCGGGTGTTCCAGATCGACCGGAAGCGCACCGGTGGCCCGGGAGACCTCGTCTTCCTGGAACGGGTCTTCCACAAGCTGATGCTCAACTTCACCTGGTGGGTGAATCGTAAAGACGCCCAGGGCCGCAACGTCTTCCAGGGCGGATTCCTCGGGCTGGACAACATCGGGGTGTTCGACCGGAGCGCACCGTTACCGACCGGCGGCTTCATCAATCAATCGGACGGCACCGCGTGGATGGCGATGTACGCCCTCAATCTGATGCGGATCGCGCTCGAGCTGGCGATGCACAACCGGGTATATGAGGACATCGCCACCAAGTTCTTCGAGCACTTCCTCCACATCGCCGAGGCCATGGCGAATCGGGGTAACGGCGGCGTCGGTCTCTGGGATGAGGACGACGGGTTCTTCTACGACGTGCTCAACACCAGCGATGACCGGCTGATCCCCCTCAAGGTGCGGTCGATGGTCGGACTGATTCCGCTGTTCGCGGTGGAGGTGGTGGACCAGGCCCAGCTGGACAAGGTCCCCGACTTCGCCGCGCGCCTCAAATGGTTCCTGGAATACCGACCCGACCTGGCCGCGCTGGTGGCGCAGTGGCACGTGCCCGGAAGCGGCGACCGCCGCCTGTTGTCACTGGTCTCCGGCCACCGCCTGGAGCGGATTCTCCGCCGCCTGCTGGACGAGACCGAATTCCTATCGGACTACGGGGTCCGCGCGGTGTCACGGATTCACCGGGAGCAGCCCTACACCTTCCGGGTGGGCGACACCGAATTGTCGGTCCGTTATCAACCGGGAGAGAGCGATTCCGGACTCTTCGGCGGCAACTCGAACTGGCGCGGCCCCATCTGGATGCCGGTCAACTATCTCCTGGTCGAGTCGCTGCAACGGTTCGGCCACTATTTCGACGACATGCTCAAAGTGGAGTGCCCGGTCGGCTCGGGACGCTACCTCACCCTGACCGAAGTGGCCGGCGAGCTCAGCCTTCGGCTGTCCCGGCTGTTCCTCAAGGACGGGAATGACCGCCGGCCGGTGCTGGGATATCACCCGAAGCTGGAGACCGATCCGTACTTCCGCGATTACGTCCTGTTCCACGAGTACTTCCACGGCGATACGGGACGGGGCGTTGGGGCCTCTCACCAGACCGGCTGGACCGGCCTGATCGCCAAACTGCTGCAACCCCGCGCTCCCCATGAAACCGCCGCGCCGGAAGCCCGGCCGCGGATGACCACTATCGCGCACCGCGCGAGAAAGGAAGTCACCCGGTGACTGCCACCATGATGCCGCCAGGCCCGGCCGCCGAGAACGACCGCCGCCCCATCCCGAAGCTGCTGATCGGCCAGAAGGCTCTCGTAACCGGCGCCAGCTCGGGGATCGGCAAAGCCGTGGCGATGGCCCTGGCCGAAGCCGGCGCGGACGTGTGCGTCAACTACCCCGTCGAAGCCGAGATGGACAAGGCCGACATGGAAGTAGAGGAGATCCGGTCCCACGGCGGCCATGCCTTCGCGCATCAGTGCGACGTCTCCAAGGAGATCGAGGTCGCCGGCATGTTCGAGCGGCTGAGGACCGAGATGGGCACGGTGGACATCGTGGTGGCCAACGCCGGGATCCAGCGCGATGCACCGCTCCACGAGATGACCCTGGCGCAGTGGAACCGGGTGCTCGAGGTCAATCTGACCGGCCAGTTCCTTTGCGCCCGCGAGGCGGTACGGGAGTTCAAGCGCCGCGGCATGCGCCCCGAAGTGTCCCGCGCCCTCGGCAAGTTCATCTGCATGAGCTCGGTCCACGAGGTCATCCCCTGGTCGGGCCACGTGAATTACGCGGCGTCGAAGGGTGGCGTGATGCTGATGATGAAGAGCATCGCCCAGGAAGTGGCGCCGCTCAAGATCCGGGTCGTGAGTGTCGCGCCCGGGGCCATCCGCACGCCGATCAACCGCGACGCGTGGGAAACCCCGGAGGCGTATCAGGCCCTCCTCAAGCTGATCCCCTCCAAGCGAATCGGGGAAACTGACGATATCGCACGGGCCACCATCTTCCTGGCCTCGGACGAGGCGGATTACATCACCGGTACCACCCTCTTCGTGGACGGCGGCATGACGCTGTATCCGGGTTTCGAGGCGGGGGGATGAACCAGAACCCGTCCGCCGAGTGGCTGGAGGCCGATGGCCTGGGAGGCTTTGCCTCCGGTACGGTCGGCGGCTCCCGGACCCGCCGCTACCACGCCCTCCTGCTGGCCGCGCTCACCCCACCCACCGGCCGCACCGTCCTGGTGGACGGGTTCGATGCCTGGCTGGAGCGCGGCGATGGAGCGTACGATGGCGGCTCCCCGACCCGCGAGTTCCTCACCCGGCAGCGCTACGCTCCCAATGTGACCACCACATCCAGCGTCGGCGGGCCCGGTTTTGAGGTGGAGCCGTGGCCGGCCTGGACCTGGCAGCTGGGCAGCGACGCAACCGTCGAGTGCGAGCTCTTCGTCCCCCATGGCTCCTCGGCGGTGGCCCTCCGGTGGAGGGCCACCGGGGTGCCGGCGGGGCTGACGCTGGTGGTGCGACCGTTCCTCTCGGGACGTGACGCGCACGCCCTGCACCACGAGAACCCCGGCTGCGACTCCGGAGCGGACGTGAGCAGCGCCCGGGTGCGGTGGCAGCCTTACGCCTCGCTGCCGGCCGTGCTGTCGGCCTCCAACGGGGATTACCACCACGCACCGCTCTGGTACCGCAACTTCGAGCTGGATGAGGAACGGGACCGGGGCTTCGACCACACCACCGATTGCTTCTCTCCCGGCGAATTGCGCTGGGATCTCTCGCAGGGCGATGCGGTGTGGATGCTGGCGGCCGAAGGACTTCCAGGAGTCGATCGGGTCCTGAGGGGTCGGCCCCTGGCGACGTATCGGTCGATCCGCAGCGCCGAACTCCGCCGGCGAGCCCGATTCCCCAGCCGGCTCCACCGCTCGGCCGACAGCTATCTGGTCGCGCGAGGGGCAGGAAAGACCATCATTGCGGGGTATCCCTGGTTCACCGACTGGGGGCGGGACACATTCATCGCGCTGCGGGGCCTCTGCCTCGCCACCGGGCGGCTCGACGAAGCGCGCGATATCCTGCTGGCGTGGGGTGAGACCGTATCGCAAGGCATGGTCCCCAACCGGTTCGTCGATCAGGGCGATGCCCCCGAGTTCAATGCGGTGGATGCCTCACTCTGGTTCGTGGTCGCGGCGTGGGAGTACCTGCAGGCCGCGCCGGACTCGCCCGCGCGCGTGCCGCTGGAGCGCGCCATCCGCCGGATCGTCCAAGGCTACGCCGACGGCACCCGCTACGGGATCCGGGCCGACGGAGACGGACTCCTGCTGTCGGGCGAACCCGGGGTGCAGCTCACCTGGATGGACGCGCGGGTGGGCGACTGGGTGGTGACGCCACGGATCGGCAAGCCAGTGGAGGTTCAGGCGCTCTGGCTCAACGCGCTCCGCATCGCCTCCGGGCTGGATGCCGGCTTGACGTCGCTGTTAGGCAGGGGACTGGCGAGCTTCGGAGGCCGGTTCTGGAACCCCGACCGCGAGTGTCTCTACGATGTGGTCGATGCCGACCGGATTCCCGGCCGGGTGGACGGCTCCATCCGTGCCAATCAGATCTTCGCGGTCGGTGGGCTGCCGTTTCCTCTGCTCGAGGGCGATCGAGCCCGCCAGGTATTCGGCACCGTCAAGCGCCTGCTCCACACCCCGCTCGGGCTGCGCAGCCTGGCACCCGGCGACGGGGCCTACGTGCCGCACTATCGGGGCGGGCCACGCGAACGGGATGCGGCGTATCACCAGGGAACGGTCTGGCCGTGGCTGGCCGGCGCCTTCGGCGAGGCGTGGCTCCGGGTGGAGGGAAACACCGACGCGGTTCGGGCCCAGATCCGGCAGGAGGTGGTGCAGCCACTGCTGGCACATCTCGGTGACGCCGGCCTGGGACACATCTCCGAGATCGCCGACGCGGAACCGCCCCACACCCCTCGGGGCTGCCCGTTTCAAGCCTGGTCCCTGGGCGAGTTGATCCGGCTGGTGAGACTGCTCGACCAGGGCGAAGGCGCCAGGGCGGCGTCACGGTCCGGCCGGCGCCGGAAGGTCGCGGGCGGCCAGCCGTCCCGGAGCGG
>DASWKS010000001.1:0-2100 GCA_036396495.1 Gemmatimonadales bacterium | reverse complement strand
GTGGTCAGCGGCCATTCGCTCTACCGCACGATCGCCGAGATCCTTCTCAACGTCAGCCTGGGCGCCCTGCCCTTTCTGGCCGGCATCGCCTTGCTGCCAATCCGGCTGGCGATCCTCGAGTGGTCGCGGAAGTCCGAGCTCTCGGCTGACCGAGCCGGTCTGCTCGGGAGTCAGGATGTCATGGCGTCGCAACAGCTGTTCATGAAGATGGCCGGCGGGCCCCGGGGACAGCATTTCGCCGGACCGATGCACCTCGACGCCTTCATGGCCCAGGCCAACGAATACCTGCAGAGCAATGAAGGGCTGGACCTGGTCTACAAGATCCTGAACACGCTGGCGCTGTCCCACCCGATGCACACGGTTCGGGCGGCGGAGCTGCAGCACTGGGTGGCGAGCGGAGCCTACGAGCGGATCCTCCGGGGCGAGTACGTGCGCCGGGGTGAAGACAAGACCCGGCCGCTGGGCGATGACCTGCGCGAGGCCAGAGACCATTACACCTCGGAAGTGCGCGACGTCGCGTCCAAGATGGCAAGCGCGGCGCGCAAAGCCGCGGAGAAGGCCGGCGAGGCCTTCAAGAAGGCCCAACAGCAGTGAAGCTGCTCGTCGTCGGGGCCGGCGGCCGCGAGCATGCCCTCTGTTGGGCGCTCCGGCACGACCGGCCCGACGCCGAGATATATTGTTCGCCGGGTAACCCCGGAACAGCTGCGCTCGCGACCAACGTACCTGCCGGTCGCGGCGGGTGGGATGCTTCCGACCTTTCCGACCTTTCCGATCTTTCCGAACAGCTTGCCATCGATTTGACGATCGTCGGTCCCGAGCTGCCCCTGGCTCGCGGGCTGGCGGATCACTTTCGAGGCCGTGGCCACCGGGTGTTTGGCCCCATTGCCTCGGCCGCCCGCATCGAATCGTCCAAGGCCTTCGCCAAGGAGATCATGGCGGCGGCCGGAGTCCCGACTGCCGCGAGCGCCACCTTCACCGCGCTCGAGCCGGCGGTGGATTACGTGGACCACCACAGCGAACCGCTGGTGGTGAAGGCGTCCGGTCTGGCTGCCGGGAAGGGAGCCGTCGTCTGTGGCACTCGGCGGGAAGCGGAGCACGCCGTCCGGGCCATGCTGGGCCACGGCTCCTTCGGTGAGGCAGGTCAAACGGTGGTGATCGAAGATTTTCTCGAAGGAGAAGAGCTCTCGGTCCTCGCCGTCACCAACGGCCGCGAGGTGCGGCTGCTGCCGGCCGCCCAGGACCACAAGCGGCTGCTCGAGGGAGACCGCGGCCCCAACACCGGCGGGATGGGCGCCTACGCGCCGGTCACGCTGGCGACGACCGAGCTGCTGGCACGGGTGGAGCGGGAAGTGCTGCACCCGACACTGGCCGAGCTGGACCGCATGGGTGCGACTTTCCGGGGAGTGCTCTACGCGGGGTTGATGGTCTCCCCGACGGGAAACCCGTCGGTCGTCGAGTTCAACTGTCGCCTGGGTGATCCGGAAACCCAGGCGGTGCTTCCACTGGTGCAGCACGGCCTGGTGGAGCTGCTCTGGCAGGCGGCTGATGGGGGACCGCTTCCCGAGATTCGCCTCTCCGGGGACGCGTCGGTCACCACGGTCCTGGCGGCTCGGGGCTATCCCGACCGTCCCGAGAAGGACGCAGTCATCACTATCCCGGAGCCATTGCCGGAAAACGTGCTGGTTTTTCACGCCGGGACCCGGCTGGACCAGCAAGGCCGGCTCCGGACCGCGGGAGGCCGGGTGCTGGCAGTCACCGCGGTTCGCGACAGCTTCGAAGCGGCTCAGGGCGCGAGCCGTGCCGTGTCGGATCTGATCGCGTTCGACGGCAAGCAATTCCGGCGGGACATCGGCTGGCGGGAAGAAGGCAGAAGGGTAAGAGGGGGGAGGGGGGAGTGAACTGGAGAGTGCCGAATGCCCATTGCCCATAGCAGAGGGAACTACTCCGGCGGCCTCCCTCTGCAATCGGCACTGGGCATTGGGCACTCTCCAGTTCACTTCTCCCTCTCCCCTCTCACTCCTTTACTTTTCCAGCGTGCCGGAGCTGCCCGAGGTTGAAACCATCGTCCGCGACCTGCGGCCGGTGCTCACCGGTCGCAGG